>JBHLOJ010000056.1:0-22189 GCA_048940605.1 Promethearchaeota archaeon | reverse complement strand
ACCAGTCATACTTTTCATTGTCCTACCAGGGAGTTTGGCAAATCTTATCATACCAGTGCCTATAATGTAAACATTTTCACTCATATAATATTTTCACTTCTCACAGTTTTTAATGTACAAAAATTAAGGAGAAAATAAGAATCTTCTCTTTAAATCACTTAAGGATGCTTATTAAATTGAAAATAAATAATTAAGACTCTATTTAAAATTACTTTTTAAAATTCAACAAAATCATAAATTGTAATGCTCTTTATTATAAAATATATATGGGAATAATAAATTAGAGTACTGGGAAGCTTTAGATTTTAATATTGAGTATTTTTTTCAACGTAAAAAAAATTCCTGAATAACTAAATCTTTTGTGAAAAGAAAAATAAAAAATTAAATATTTTTGGTTTAACAACATCCACTATTTTGGCTATGATCATTCCCACATCCACAATCACATGCAATCGGTGGATCAGGCTCACAATTGGTTTCAACAATTTTAATTTTGAAATTTAAGACCTTGCCAGCCATAGGATGATTTAAGTCAATTACAACCTTATCTTCCCCAACAGACTTTATTGAAGCAGGCATTTGACCTTCTGGGCTCATTATCATAAGCATCATTCCAGGCACAAGGTCAACTCCCTTAGGAAATTGTGCCTTCGGAATTCTTTGAGTCATTCCTTCCTTAATTTCACCATATGCCTCAGATGGTTCAATTCTGATAACATATTCATCACCAAGCTTTTTATCTACAACAGAATCATCAAAACCTTTAATAAGTTGCCCCATTCCTACTTGAAATTTTAATGGAGCTCCTCCATTTAGCTCTGTACTATCAAAAACAGTTCCATCATCAAAGGTTCCTTCGTATTCGACTTTTATCCATTCTCCTTTTTTTACAGCCATCTTTATCAAATTATAAGTTGTTATTATGATAATACAGTTATGATTTAAGAGTTGATCGATTATAATTTAGTAATTTGTATGACATGAGATTATTAAATATAAATACTTAATCTAAAATGATAGAATCTTATAATTGTTGTTAAAAAAAAAAGAATGAATTTTCAATGAGCATTGAACTCCCAGAAGCATATATCCTTGCTGAACAAATGAACAAGGAACTAATAGGAAAACAGATAAAGTCCTACAATCTTCAAGATTATGAAAGACTTCAGAGAATTGGATTTCTTAATGAGAATATAAATGAATTTAATCTCCTGATAGATTGCAAAATTATATCTATCATTTCGAGAGGAAATCTCATTCGCGTTGTATTAAATAATGATCTAAATCTTTTGATTGGTCCTGAATATGGTGGAAGGGTATTATACCATAAAGATAATAAAAAGATTCCAAATAGAATCCATTTGAAAATAGAATTTGATGATAATACAATATTAACGATAAGACTTACAGGTATGGGACTTATATATGCTATTAGAAATATCGATTTAGAAAAATCTTATCTATATAAACGAGATTTTTCTAATATTTTATCCCCGCTGGAAGAAAATTTTACTTTAAAATATTTTTCAGAACTAGTAAAAACTAGGAAAAGAGGGATTAAATCCATTCTTGTTGGAAAGGATGCTATTCTTGTGGGCTTATCTAATAGTGCATTTCAAGATATTCTATATAGAGCTAAACTTTATCCTAAAGTAAAAAGCTCAAATTTAACGGAACAGCAACGAAAAAAACTCTTTGAGGCTATTAAAACAGTGGTAAATGAAAGAATTAGATACGGGGGTAAATTTCAGTTTGTTGATCTCTATGGTAATAAAGGTCAATATATACCAGCAATGGGACCTAATATGAAAGCAAAAACTTGTATCGAATGTGATTCTGTGATAGAAAAACTTAGTGTAGGAGGCGGACAAGTTTATTATTGTCCTATTTGTCAAGCAGAATAAATCAAGATTTCGAAAAAAATTAATTAATTTTGCTAATTTCTAATTTGTATGTCAATAGAAGGTATCAATCAAGAATTATGTTCAAAATGCAAAATCTGCTTACAAGTATGTGATAGAAAATATTTTCATGAAGATTTATCTGGTAATATTGTATATGAAAATACCACAAATAACTGTAATTTTTGTGGACATTGTATTGCTGCTTGTCCTGAAGATGCTATAAGACGTAGTTTTAATTGGGAAGATGATGTAGAGAAATATGCAGAACCGACCATTTCCTATGAAAAAACATTGCAGCTAATAAGAATGAACCGCTCAACTAGAAATTATAAACAGAAAAAGGTTCCAAGAGAGTTAATTGATAAGGTATTTAATGCAATGAGGTATGCTCCAAGTGCTGGTAATGCAAGATTATGGAAATATAAAGTTCTTTCTGATCCAGAAAAAATCAAAGGATTAGGTGATATTATATCAAGAACAATGTACGGATATTGGGGATTTAATTCATATGAACAAGCAAAGGAATATTTTGAATCAATGGGTAGACAAGATATATTTAATAAAGCCCCGATAGTTATAATTCTCTACTTAGAACGAAATGTTCCAAATAATATTATGTATGCGGTCTGGGGAGCTGATACTGGTGTTGCTATCACGTATGGTCGACTTGCCGCAGAGAGTCTTGGTCTTGGAACTTGTTGGATGAATGTTATTTTGGGAGCTATATCTGTGAAAAAAGAAGAAATATTAGAGATATTAGGAATTAAAGGACTCGTATTGGGAGCAATGACATTAGGCTATCCAGCAGTCAAATACATTAGACCTACGCCACGTGCACCATTAGCTGTAGAAGGTTTAGAATAAAAAATTAAATATTGAGTGAATAATGGTTTTTTAATAGGTTTTAATCTAAACTTTTTTTAACAAGGAGAATCTATCTCATCTTTGAGTAAAGCTCGTAATAGTTGAATTTTTCCATAATGTAGTGCTGTATGTGAAGCCGTTATGAAAAGCCAATGAGCCACATTCTTTATATCTTCTCCTGTTTCAACTATCGAATAAAAATCTTCACTACTGAGTGAAGATATAAACTTTTGGCTTTCATGACGTACTTCAGTAGCCCATTTTATTACATTTTGTACTGAATCTATAGATTTACGGATTTCTTCGATTGGCCACCAATCTGTACCAAAAATTTCATATTCTGGAGGTATAATAGTTCCTTTAAGTTTTTGAATAATCTTCCCTATATGAGTTCGTTCTCGATGAGCTATATGTCCTATATGCCATATTATTGGTAATTGCTTAGGATCGGGAATCCAAAATAATTGATCTTCAGATAAACCTTCGATTAAGTGTAAATAATGTGAATACCAAAAACCCTTTTTCGCGTTAATACTACCAAACATCCATAATGCAACTTTTTTCAGTTCTGACATTGGTTCTTAATCTTCACGCATTTTTTATAGCTTCTAATCCACAATTATGTGCTTTTTTCAATAAATTTTCATTGTTTTTTACTTCCCCCCGACGATTAAATCCAGGTGCAAGGACAGTTTCAACTAAATCAATACTTAAGTAATTTAAAACGTCCTCAAATATACCAATAGTGTGACGAGCATATCTTTCGTGTCCACCTCCTAGTGGAATCACAATAATAACTTTTTTTCCCTTGAATTCTTGATGTTTAGGATGATACCATCGATCTAAAAATGCTTTAAATTGTGCTGTTGGTCCCCACCAGTATATTGGTGTTCCAAGTATCCATAAATCACTTTTCTCCATCTTTTCAAGTAAAGGCTCCATATCATCTTTTTGAGCACAATGACCTGTCTTATAGCATGTGTTGCAAGCCTGACACGGTTTAATCTCTAATTTATTTAAATAAATTTTCTCAGTTAACGCACCTGCTTCTTCAGCTCCAGTTAAAATTTCATTCACTAAAATATCTGTATTTCCACCTATACGCGGACTACCGATAATTCCTAAAACTAGCATAATTATACTATGATTATTATCTTAAAATACTTATCGCTCTCTTATCTTCCTGCTATTAAATTTTGTGTTAAACATTTTAATATCATAACTTAAAGATGAGTTTTAAAAAATAAAAAAAAAGAATTAATAAATTATGAAATATCACGTTTTTTCAAGTATAGTGCTCCAACAACTATAAAGATAATGCCAATCACAATTAAATAGATTAGCGAAACCACAGGATCATAGTAATTAGTTCTCTTATACTCTTCACTCCCGCCTTCAAAATCAATTGTAGTAATGCCAAACATCCAAAAAATAAATCCAAAATAATCTAAAATCCCGGGAACAAAAGATTCTCCGATTAATATAAAAACGTTAGCAAAATGATATCCAATGTCGAGATTATATAATAAATATTTTTCGTACCAATTTTTCCCAAACAGTAAGAAAGGTTTAAACATCATCAAAACGAGAAATGAAAAAATTACCAAGGCAAGTGGGAGAAGTGTGACATTTCTTGGTTTTCTAAAAATTGATGAAAATCCCATTGTTACTCCTCCAAAGAACAATGTGATAACTAATGAGTAGAGAAAAAATATCCCTAAATATTCACCAATGTCAACAAATTGAGGATGTTTTATTATTGCGAATAAAGAAATTATAGATATACTAAGAGTGCTTATTACTATCCCAAATATATAAAGTGCAATAAATTTACTCAACACTATTCTTGTTCGATCAATTGGTTTACTTACTAAAAATAACAATGTGCCAGTTCTTAATTCTTCAGAAATCAAGGGTCCTGTAGCAGTTATAATAATAATTGGAAACATTATAGCAAAATTATAATACCATGTAACAAAACCTAATAATTGCACTACATGTTCATCCCCGGAAAGTACATTAGATGGTGTGAAAGCTAATACTAATGCAGGTCCTAGGACCATTAAAAAAGTAGACATAATTATTCTTTTTACTGTTAATAAATCAAAAATTAACGTTTTTCTCATTAATACAAAAGAGGGTGTTGAGCTTATTGCTGATAGTGGTTTGGTTTCTCTAAATTTTTGTTTAACAGGATCGGATTCGGTTGTATTCATTCATTATTCACCTCCTCTTCCATTATTTCGATAAAAATATCCTGTAATGAGGTTTCTGGTTGATGAAATTCTCGTAGAATAACGTCATTATCAATAATCATTTTAGGTATTGCCTTCTGAAGTTTTTCCGTATCTTTAGGCATTATGTGTATTTTTTTATCACTCTCATCAATCCAAGTATTAGTAATAAAATCCTTTTCCTTCAATTGTTGAATTACCGTTTCATTTGAACTTGTGTCTAAAATAATGATGTTTCGACCTGCTTTAATAGAATGCATCTTTTTAATATTTCTGATGGTATCTGTTAAAACTATTTTTCCTCTGTTGATCATAGTTACGTTTACGCACATTTGTTCTATTTCAGATAATATATGACTTGAAACAAAAACGCTCACTTCACTTGATAATGCTTTAATATCATTTATGATATTTCTTCGTCCGATAGGATCTAAATTCGATGTTGGTTCATCTAATATTAATATCTCAGGTTCGTGTATGAGAGCAGCAGCAATACCAATTCGTTGCTTCATTCCTTCTGAATATTTTTCGATTCTTCTTTCTCGAGCACCTAATAATTCTAATTTCTCCAATAATTCAAGAGTTTTTTTCCTAACTTTACCTCTTCCCAATCCACTTAGTTCTCCTATATAATTTAAATATTGTTCTCCACTCATATTATCATAAAAAGCGGGATCCTGGGGTAAAAATCCAATAATTCGTCGAGCTCTTAAAGAACCAGCAATTTTTCCTTTAATTTTTGCTTCACCATCAGTAATTGAGATTGCTCCTATCAACATATTAATTGTTGAAGTTTTTCCTGCACCGTTAGGACCTAAAAAACCATGAACTCCTGGTTCCATAGAAATATCAATTCCCTTCACTGCTTTTACACTAGTTTCTCCTTTTCCATAAATCTTAGTTAGTTTGTGAGTCCAAATTTCTGGTACAGAAGACTTTTCTTTAATCAAATTTATTACACCTGTGTTCAAATTTTTTTTTAAAAATGGATAATTTGTATGGTTTCTTAATTTACATTATATTAAATGTTTTCTGATTTACTATTTGGATATAGATTATTGACAGATTGGCATTGAAAACTAATTTTTAAAAAAAATAAAGATAATAAAGATAGTTTCATAGTCTCAGTTTATGCGAGACAGTTTTCTCGAAAACTTAATGACTTTACCTGTAATATGGGGGGCTTCAATTTCTCCAGATGGAACAAAAATTGTGTTTAGTTGGCAAAATATTCATCCTAATCTAGATGTTTTTTATATGCCTACAGATGGGAATTCTAAACCTATAGCTCTTACAAATACACCAGAGGCAACTTTGTTCGTAAGTTTTTTTCCAGACAGTAAATCTGTTATCGTGGGTGAAGATAAAAACAGAAATGAACGCGTAAGATTGTTTAAGGTCAGTTTATCTGAACCAGAGAAAATGTTACCTTTAACTATGAAAGATCCACCCTATTTTATTCGAGGAGGAAGAATTCATCCAAATGAGAAATGGTTGATATATGGTGCTAATTATGATTATGAAAATGAGAAAGAAATTGAACCAACTTGGGTATATAGGAAAGATTTAATTAATGATGAGATGATCCTTCTTGCAAAATCAGTAAAGCCTGCGTATGTATATCCAAGGCTTTCCAAATCCGGAGAATGTATCCTATATAATAGAAAAGAACTTCACCCTAAAGGAAATCAATTTTGGATCGTCAATATCGAAGGGGAGAATGATCATGAAATATTAAATCTCGGTAAGAAAGCAAGAATCCAGGCATCATGGCTTCATGATAGCAAGCGAGTAGCCTTTATGACAGATACAAAGAAGAATGATATGCAAAAATATTATTCTATAGGATTTTACGATATTAAAACAAATGAGATTGATTGGATTATTGATGATCCATCAAGAAATATTGAATCCTTTCGGATTCCAAGAAATAGTAATCATATAATAATATCGGAGTTCAAAAAAGCAAAATTTCGAGCTTCTATTCTCGACCTTAATACTATGAGTGAAACCTTTTTATCAGAGACTAAAGGAACTCTTGTTCCAATAGGATCTTTCACATCAGAAGATTGGATAGGTATTTATTATTCTTCTACTTACCCAATGGACTTGATAAAATTTAATATATATGATATTAATCCAAAAAATTTTATTTCATTAACTAATGTATGGGAAATAACTAAAATAAAAAAGGAAGACCTTACAGCAGCAGAAGAAATTGAATGGAAAGCTAAAGATGGTCTCTCTATACATGGATGGTTATATAAACCAACCATCCCTAATGGAAAGACAATTGTTTTCGTTCATGGAGGTCCAACTGCTCATTCAATGGATATCATAAATACTCAGAAACAATATTATGCTAAGAAAGGTTTTACCGTTTTTGATCCAAATTATCGAGGATCAACAGGTTATGGGGTAGAGTTTGAAGATATTATAAGAAAGAATGGTTGGGGCGCAGATGAACAATTGGATATTTGGTCAGGGATTGAAGCACTAATTAAAAATGGATTAGTGAATAAAGGAAAAGTAGGAATTACTGGTACGAGTTATGGAGGGTATTCAGCTTGGTTCGCAATAACAAAAGCACCAAAAGATCTAATTGCTGCTGCAGTTCCTATTTGTGGAATGACGGATTTAGTTGTCGATTATGAAACAACAAGACCTGATATACGCCCTTATTCAGAACAAATGCTTGGAGGAAGTCCAGAACAAGTTCCTGAAGTTTATTTTGAAAGATCACCAATCCACTTCGTACAAAATATTACAGGTAAATTACTGATCATCCAGGGAGCCAATGATCCAAATGTTACACCTAAAAATGTTGAAGAAGTAAGAAAAAAATTGAAAGAGCATGATATTCTTTATGAAGAATTTATTTTTGAAGATGAAGGACATGGAATTCTTAAAAGGAAAAATCAAAAAAAATTATACAAAATTATCGCTGATTTTTTTGACGATGCATTATAAATCTTTAGAAAAAAATGTCGAAGAGGAAAGCTTTTCCCTTTTTACCAACAATTTTAACCATTTCCATTTTTCTTAAACAATAACTCATTTTTTGGGCTAATCTTAATGGTTTATTAAGGGAAAACGCCAATTCTATATTAGTATATGGTGTTCTCAGACTGGTAGGTTTTAGCATCAAAAAATCAAAGGGTGAGAGAAACGACTTTTTTTCTAATACTTTCACCAATTTTTTATCATAAATGCTTGAATGTCTTTTGCTCCAACTTCCTAAACTGTTAATTTTATGAATTTCCTGTATTTGAATTAATACAACTTCAATTGTGAAATTTATTTTAGAAACAAGATGAGGAATGCTAATGAGTACCTCAAATATATCATAGTAAGTGCCATGCTTTGGAGAATTTCTCAAAGAAAATACCTTATTCCTTATTGGATCCATTTTAACGATTATTTTATCTCGAATTATTGGATATATTAGCCTTACTTCGTAATTTTCAGTAAGGATTTCAAGTTTCTTCTTAATTGATGAAAAATTACTAGTTTGAATTTCAATCAGAAGGTTATCTCGTAGAACATCTATAATATAACCATCAATAGGTTGTTCAAGTTTATCTCCTGGTTCCTGATACCATTTTTTTAAGGCAGCATGTAATGAACTTTCTTTTAAAGTTCCAATAGAATTGGATTGTATCTTCTTTGATTCCATCGTACATTTATTATTTCTTTAGAAAAAACTAAGTAAAAAGCTTATAATTTAAATTAAAAAAGGCAATAATATCGAGAGATTATTGATTTATCAATAATACCAATAAAAAATAAAGAAATATAGGAAAAAAAATTAGATAATTAAATAATAAAATTTAAGTGATTTTATGAGTGACCAACTAATAAAAGATCTCTCTAGCGGTATTAATGGTTTTTTAACTCATTTAGAACCTATGAAAGCAGTTGAAGGATTAGCTCCACTTAATGCCAGAAAGAAACCCTTAAATAAATATCATTCTTGTTGGGAATTATTGCATCATACTGTTTATTGGCAAGATATTTTACTAAAGCATCTTGATGGAAAAACCATAGATTGGAGTAAACTTAATCCAGAAGACAATTGGCCTACTAATGAATATTTAAGTAGAGATGAAAACTTCATAGAGCTTGTTAAAAGGTTTAAAAAAAATCTTGAACTAGCAGCTACGAAGCTTGAAAAAGTAGATCTTATGAAGGGAGTTAAAATTGGTTCAGAGCATACACCAGACGTCACATATTTTAGGTTATTTTTGGTTTTTCTTCAACATACTTCTTATCATTTAGGACAAATGGTTACGACTAGAAAACTTCTAGGAGAATGGAAAGAGGATTAAAAATAGTTTAAAACAAAAAAAAAAGTATGCCTAAATATTTAGAGAAACTTCAAAATTCAATGGGTTTATATTCCATCATAGATTCATTGCCACGTTCTATATAAAAAAATTCAGCTTTTTCAGGTTTGAGTTTTTCTTTTAAATATCGAATGACATGTAAACCTTTAGTAAACTCATCACATATAAAAATATCTATGCCAATATAACCATGTTCCGGCCAAGTATGAATTGCTGCATGACTAGTTTTCAACATCGCAATAGCACTATATCCAAATGGTTGATAATTTTGATGATAAATATCAATTACTGTTAAATTTGCTGATAGCAGTGAATTTATAAATATTTTTTGAATTAACTCATTGTTTAAAAGTGATTTTTGGCTTGTAAACCGTAATTCCCCAATAAAATGAAACCCAACAGGACGGAATTGAGGTTTAGATTTACCTTTTACTTCTGAGGTGTAAATAGGACCAGAAGCGAAGCTAAGTTTATATTTACTCTTGAATTCTGCTACAGTTTGTAAGTAATAAAGATGAGAAAATTGCCCAATAATACTGGCTCCCTTATAATGATTGAAATCAGGAAGCATTTCGGTTATTATAAATCCGTGATCTAATATTGATAATTGCAATTTTTGCATTTCATTCGGAGGCTTATTCCCAAAACTAAGAACACATTTCTTTCCAACAATGGGATATTCTCTACCATCTATATTAATATTTGATTTCAATACTTGTCTTGCTCTTTTTAAAAAAAGCCTTAAACCTTCGTTAGTATAAGGTGGATCCATTACGACTACATCATATTTATTAGCAATTTTTTTAGGAACACCTTCTCGCAAATCATGGTGGAGAACGTTAAAATTCTCTATAGAGAGTTTTGTTGCGGTTTTTGAGAGAAAATTTAAAACTCTATCGTCCAAATCCACAACAGTGATTTCATCTGATAATTTTGTTAATCCAACGGATAATGAAATAAAATCATCGTCGCCCAAGAAGATAATCTGTCTTCCTTCAATATCTCCTTTTTTTAGTAAATAGAGTGTTTTTTTTAAAACTGTTAGGACGTCTGCGTGAGATTGATCTAGAGCAAATTCTGGAGTTGGTCGCTTTTCAAGATAGCTTTTTATGTTATTTAAATATGAAAATTCATCGGGCAATTTTTGTATGATATTATCAAAATTTCCAGGTAGAGGATCATAATCAAATTTCAAATTCAAATTAAGTTTTACCCATTCTCTTCCTTTTTCACCGAGAAAATTCTTTTTTTCAATCAAACCAGCTTTAACCAACTCATTTCTAACAGCACTAAGAGTAGGAATCGCAATTCCTGTTTTTTGGGCAACTTTTTTGTTTTTAAGAGAGGGGAAGCGAAACATCGTTAATAAAATAGATCTTACACCTTCACTTCCTTCCGATAGATCGGCTTTTTCAGCTATTAATGCTAGCATTCTCTCTGTTTTTACTTGCATATTAGATAAATAGATTGGATTGCTTTAAGTTATTTTCAAAAGATGAATCAGTTAAGAATAAATTTAAAAATTATAAGCGTTAAGTATAAACACTCAAAGATATGCCTATCTTTTAATTTTACATATTTTATTGTTATAGTTTTTCTGATTTGTATGAAAAATATGATTAATATGAATAACTTTATTTGTTTGATATCTTTTTCCTTCCACAATTAGTTTGTTAGGGGAATAATTAAGATAATGGAGATTTTACAATGAAAGTTAGAATGATTAAGTATTCAAAACCTTATCTTATAATGATTGGCATTTCGATTGGGTTATTATTTGCGCAAGCAAATTTTAACTTAACTTTACCAGATTATCTCGCAAAGATCGTTAACGTAGGTATTCAACAAAAAGGAATAGAAAACGCAGTGCCGAAGGCCATGCGGGAAATCGAGATGAACAGGACTTTGATATTTCTTACTCCAGAGAATCAGACGGATGTACTTAATGCTTATACATTGGTGCACAACGGAACTTCAGAAGCAGATAAATATATCAAAAAATATCCCGCTCTTCTCGACCAGTCTATTTATGTATTGACTGATAATAATAAAGGTACAATAGCATATCTCAACCCAATTATGGCTAGAGCCCTCTTAACGGTATCTTTCGTCGAATTATTAATGGTGAATGACACATTGCGAGAAATTGTAAATACTCAATTAGGATTAAATCTCACAGGAGGCACAGATTTATTTAAGGATCTTAAAATGCAACCATCTTCAGTAGCACTGATTATCGCTTTTGTTAACTCAAGGTTTAGTGCCCTCGGGGAAACCATGATTATACAGGCAGCAATCCAAGTTGTAATAGTGGAGTATGAAGCGCTTGGCATTAATGTAGACCAATTGCAACTTAATTATATGTTCTACTACGGAGGTTTGATGCTCCTTCTGACTTTATTAGCAATGGCATGTACGATTGGAGTAGGTTATCTGGCTGCTAAAACTGGTACAGGAATGGCCCGCGATATGCGTCGGGATATATTTAAGAAGGTCGAAAACTTTTCAAGTACTGAATTTGATACTTTTTCCACCGCGTCTTTGATCACGCGTTCAACGAATGACATAACTCAAATCCAAATGGCGATAATAATGATCATTCGTCTGGTGTTTTATGCTCCAATTTTGGGGATTGGTGGGATAATCCATGCCCTTGAATTAGCCCCGTCGATGTGGTGGATATTAGCAATGGCAGTGGGGATATTACTTGGCCTTATCCTTTTTGTGTTTTATATAGCCCTCCCAAAGTTCAAGAGAATGCAAGATTTAGTAGATAGACTTAACCTCGTAGCCCGAGAGAGTTTGACTGGAATAATGGTAATACGGGCGTTTAATAAACAGGAATTTCAGAAGCGTCGATTTGATGAAGCGAATATTGATCTTACTAAGGTTTCATTGTTTATAAACCGGGTTATGATAATTATGATGCCAGTGATGATGTTGCTAATGAATGTTATCGTGATTATGGTCATATGGGCCGGATCGCACGGAGTAGCTAATGCAAATCTACAAGTCGGTGATATGATCGCCTTTATGCAATATGCTATACAGGTGACTTTTGCCTTCCTCATGCTATCGCTAATGTTTATTATGTTACCTCGAGCTTCTGTATCTATAAATCGTATTGCTGAGGTTTTAAAAGTAGATGTAATGATCCAAAATCCTGAGAATCCAAGACATTTTAATGAACCATTTAAAGGAAAAATTGAATTTCGAAATGTTTCTTTCCGATATGCTGGAGCACTAGAGGATGCTTTGCATAATATATCATTTACCGCTCATGCTGGTCAATTCACGGCTCTTATTGGACCCACAGGGTCTGGTAAAACTACACTTGTTAACTTGATCCCTCGCCTATATGAGGTTACATCGGGATCGATATTAATCGATGAGGTTGACGTGCGTGAAGTCAATCAACAAGAACTCCATGAAAAGATTGGTTACGTGCCTCAAAAAAGCGTGTTATTTTCTGGAACAATTGCAAGCAATCTCACATTTGCAGATGAAAACGCGAGTAAAGATGATCTTGAATCATCAATAGAGACTGCTCAAGCGACTGAGTTTGTAACTTCCAAACCTGAGGGGATGGCTACTAAAATTGCCCAAGGTGGTAAGAATGTATCTGGAGGACAAAAGCAACGCCTTTCGATCGCTCGAGCATTAGTCAAAAAAGCTCCAATTAACATATTAGACGATAGTTTTTCTAATTTGGATTTTAAAACTGATATTGCTTTGAGAAAGGCACTTCGAAAATCTATTTCAGCAAGTACAGTGTTTATAGTGACACAAAGGGTATCGACTATTAAAGATGCTGATCAAATCATTGTTTTAAATGAGGGAAAGATTGTTGGAAAAGGTACACATGAAAAACTCATGGAAGAATGTGCTATATATAGGGATATAGCTATTTCACAACTTGAATTGGAGGATTCATTATGATGCAACGATCTGGAGGTCCTATGAGGGGCCCGGGTCCACCAGGATCTAGATTTGGAGTTCGCGAAAAAGCAACCGATTTTCGCGGGACTATGGGAAAATTATTTCGTTATATGGGAAGATACAAATGGTTAGTATTATTAGCCTTTATTTTTGCTGCGGCTTCTACCACAGCAATGATTGTAGGTCCAAAGATACTAGGAACTGCCACAACAACTTTAATTAATGGTTTGATAGCTAAGCTTAGCGGTACTGGGGATATTAATTTTGTTCGCATTGGTGGAATCATATTAGAGGTACTACTAATATACATTATTTCAGCTATATTTGGTTTAATCCAAGGTTGGATTATGGCAAATGTTGCAACTAATGTTGCTTACCGATTCCGTCGAGACATTTCAGAAAAAATTAACAGTTTGCCACTTAAATATTTTGATAGAACAACTCATGGAGAAGTTCTTTCTCGTATTACTAATGACGTGGACACAATCAATCAAACATTGAGTCTAAGTCTCACCCAAATTATTACCTCGTTAGTATCAGTTGTCGGTATCTTGGTTATGATGTTTACGATAAGTTGGATTATGACATTAGTAGCACTTGCGATGCTTCCACTATCAATGATACTAATGGGCGTTATCATCGGTAGATCACAGAAGTATTTTAAACAACAACAAGACTATTTAGGGCATGTTAATGGACATGTAGAGGAGATGTATGGTGGTCATATTGTGGTAAAATCTTTCAGTGGAGAGGCAAAAAGTATTGAAAAATTCAAAGGATTAAATAATCGTTGGTATCAAGGATCCTGGAAAGCCAATTTTTTCTCTGGAATGATGATGCCAATTATGTTTTTCATCAGCAACTTGGGATATGTTGGTGTTACTATTCTTGGTGCGTGGTTAGCAATCCAGAATATTATAACTGTGGGGGATATTCAAGCATTTATCCAATATATCCGTTCGTTTACTCAACCTCTAACCCAACTTGCTAATGTTACAAATGTTCTCCAGCAAACAGTTGCTGCTGCAGAACGTGTATTTAAATTTCTTGATGAAGAAGAGGAAATCATTGAAGTATCCAATCCTATTGATTTGAAGCAAGTTAGAGGTTTAGTAGAATTCCGTAATGTGAATTTCGGATATAGCCCAGATAAGATCGTAATTCATAACTTCTCTTTAATAGCTCAACCAGGTCAAAAAGTCGCAATTGTGGGCCCAACAGGTGCAGGAAAGACAACCTTGGTTAAATTACTTATGCGTTTCTATGAATTAAATAGTGGATCAATTTTGGTTGATGATCATGATATTCGAGAAATGACCCGTGAAGATTTACGACAAATGTTTGGAATGGTGCTTCAAGAAACGTGGCTTTACAATGCTTCTATTTTGAATAACATCCGCTTTAGTAATCAAGATGTTACAGACGAAGAAGTGTATGTTGCTGCACGTATTGCTAATGTTGATCACTTTGTCAAAACCTTACCTGATGGCTATAATATGACAATCAACGAAGAGATCGGGAATATCTCTCAAGGTCAAATGCAATTACTAACCATCGCACGCGCTGTTCTTGCTGATCCACCAATACTCATTCTCGACGAGGCTACCAGTTCTGTGGATACGCATACGGAGATCCTCATTCAGAATGCCATGGATGCATTAATGCAGAATAGAACCAGTTTTGTTATTGCTCATCGCCTTTCCACTATTCGAAATGCTGACTTGATCCTTGCAATTCGGGATGGAGAAGTCGTGGAACAAGGTACCCATAAAGAATTGATGGACTTAAATGGATATTATGCTGAATTATATAATAGTCAGTTTGAAGTTTTAGATTCTACATAAGGAGACTTAAGTTTTTAGATATTTTTTATTCATCTTTCAAACTTGCGTCTTTCATCTTTTTTTACTTATCATCAAATCAGCAAAAATGTTGTTATAAGAAACTTTCGAAAACATAATATATTCTTTTTTTAATATCAAAAGAATCTAACGATTTCTTATCCTAATCTCCTAATAAAACATTATTTAAGAACCCAATCCCTCTGGGAGTCGCTTTCCAACCCGTTTTTGTATTCATTACGTAAAATAATTGTTCTAACATTGTTAGATGATAATTAATCTGTTCCAGATCGTGAAAATTATCCTTTATCTGTTCAAACGTTCTAATATTAGTTCCTATAAATTTTAACAATTCCCTTCTTGTTGGATTCATCATAGTTCTATAAGCTCGTTTATGATCTTCTTTATGATCCATATTTTCTGTTAGTTGCAGGAATTCTTTGATTTCTTCCTCGGTTAATTGACAAATTTTCAAAATTTCTTTCATATTCATAGAAATAACACCTAACAATATTACGAATTATTTTTAGAATATTGAAGACACATTAATATTAAGTTTTATAATTAATGTAAAGATTTATATATTCTCGATCAATAATATTCCTAATCAAGAATATTATAATTTGAGAATATTAATTCAAATATTTGATAAAATGACCCCAGAAATAGAGTATGAATTGAATCATAGGGAATTTGTAGTTTTAGGTTTAATCGCAGAATTTCCTAGTCATGCTTACAGTATTAATCAAAGAATTGATGAAAGAGGTATGAGAGAATGGACTAGCATCGGAAAATCATCTATTTACAGTGATTTAAGTAATCTGGAAGAAAATGGATTAGTAGATTCCTACAGAGAAGAGGTTGATAATCGAATACGAAGAGTATATTCAATTACAGAATATGGCTCAGAAATTCTGAAAAAAAGAACATATAAGGTATTAAACGAATTTATCGGAAGAAATGATGAAGATTTCTATGTTGCGTTTTCTATGCTTCCAATTTTAACAGAAGAACAACAAATTGAGGTATTTACAAATTCTTCAAATACAATTAAAAAACATAAAAAAGAATTGGAAGATATGTTGGGGGAGAATTCTAATATGCCTTTAAACGTTAGGGGTCTATTCTTACATCCAATTAAAATCTTAGAAACTGATATAGAGTTCTTAAAGTTTGTGTTAGAGGAAATAAAAAATAGAGGGGGTAAGGATAGAAAATAGACACCTGGTAAATAATTTTGTTCACAGAATTGGTCTTCACTGTGAATCATCTTCTATGAGAGATCTTTTTGAGTTTTATGGATTTCCTATGTCGGAAGCGATGGCTTTCGGTTTAGATGCTACAATGGGATTCGGGTTTTTTGATACCACTAATAGTGTATCTTTTATCCCTGAATCAAATATTCCATTTTTCCTTGGTGGTAAACAAGGAACTATAGAACCAAACTCACTGGCATGTCGACTATTAGGAATCACATTAAGAAAGCAATCTTTCACTAGTGCTGATAAAGCATGGGAAGAGTCAAAAAAGCTGATTAACCAAGATATTCCATTGATTCTTCAGATTGATTTAGGATATTTACCCTATTTAAAGCAACTAGGGGAAATTCATTTTGGTGGTCATGCAATAACTTTAGCAGGATATGATGAACGAAATGGAATTGTTTACATTGGAGACTCCGAATTTGAAGGATTTCAAAAGGTTACAATCGAACAACTAAAGGAAGGTCGAAGTTCCGAATATGGACCTAAATTTATGCGCCCAAATAACACTCAATTTTCGATGAAAAGAAGACCAGATGGGAAACATCCTCCCTTAGCTGCAGCTGTGAAGGTTGCTATACAAAAAGTAGTAAATAATATGCTACGACCCTCAGTAAACAATAATGGAGTTCAAGGTCTGAAATTGTTCGCATCTTCAATCTCTAATTGGGAAGAAAAATTAAAAGGGGAAGCAAAAGATCCTGAAGGAAAAAGGATTTCTCGTTCAAGATTAATGTTTGAATTATTATATGGTTACATCGAAACTTGGGGAACTGGGGGTGCGTCCTTTAGGAATTTATATAAAGAATATCTTGAAGAATTATTGACTCATCCAGAATTAAAAGAAGGTCGAAAAGCTTGGACTAGTGAAGAATTCAAAATCATTGAAGATTGTATTCCCATTATTAATGATTCAGCTAAAAGTTGGAAATTGTTCGCAGAGACTTTAAATAATGCGGCAAATGAATACAAAGACGATTGTTTAAACAATGTAGATTTGAATGAATTACAAGAAATTACCCTCAACATTCTTTCTAAAGAAGAAAATTTATTCAAGAATTTATCAAAAATAAAAATATAAAGGGATTGTAAATGGCAGACAACAATTTAGCAGCCCCTTGTGGAATATATTGTGGTGCTTGTAGACAATATCTTCTCTGGAAAAAGGATTTGCTTGAAGAGAGAGGCTATAAAGTGGGCTGTAAAGGTTGTAGAATAAGGAATAAGAATTGTGCGTTTATAAGAAGAGATTGTTCTGCTCTAAGAAAGAAAGAATTAAATTATTGTTATGAATGTAAACAATTTCCGTGTCAAAATTTACAAAAAATTGATTCTCAATATCAAGAAAGGTGGTCTGTGAATTTGATTGAGAATCTAAAAAGAATTAAAGAAGTTGGAGTCGAAAAGTGGCTCCAAGAGCAAAAAGAGCTCTATACATGCCCCGGCTGTGGGGGTGAAATTTGTATTCACGATACGGAATGTTATGATTGTGGTAATAAAATTAATCCAAATATAAAATAAAGAGAATGGAGAGTAAATGACTGAAGAAATACTAAAAGAACTAGATGCTGATGGGTTTCGATCAGTTTTTCTCAAATATACAAGAAAAGCATTTGAAAGTATTCCAGAGATTGACAAACCTCATATACTCGACATTGGATGTGGTACCGGAATGCCGACCTTAGAGTTGGCGAGGTTAAGTAATGGAGAGATAACCGGCATTGATATTGACCAGGGTGCATTGGATAAATTAAATCTTAACATTGAAAAAAATGGTCTATCAGACAGGATTAAAGTGTATAATCGTTCCGCATATGACACTAAATTTGAGGATGAGACGTTTGACATTATTTGGGAAGAAGGAGTCATACATTTGCTTGATCTCAAAAAAGTTTTAACAGAATGTAATAGAATATTGAAATTAAATGGATTTATGATTTCAGGTGAAGCAACGAACTGGGCAGATCGGAAGCTCAAATATTATCTTAATTTTGGTTTTAAACTTATAAAGCAAATACCGTGGGAGAAAGAATGTTGGTGGACTGAATATTATGCCCCGTTGGAAAAGAAAATTAATCAGCTACGCAAGAAATATGATAATCTAAAAAATATTGAAGAAATTCAACGCCATGTAACGGAAATAGAGATGGTTAAAAAAAATCCTGGGGGATTTGATTGTATAACTTATGTAATGCAAAAAATTAATTAAATCTAAATTGAGTAAAAAAATGGATGAAATAAAAGTCTTAGGAGCGAGGATTCATAATTTAAAGAATATCAATGTAAATATCCCCAAAGGAAAGATGATATTAATAACTGGGGTCAGTGGTTCAGGGAAATCAAGTTTGGCTTTCGATATTATATTCGATGAGGGAATGAATAGATATCTTCAATCAATTGGCTTTCCACCGAAATTTGAGGATGAAAAACCTTTTGATGTGATTGAAGGTTTGAGTCCGACTGTTGCTGTAGAACAAAGAACTACACGAGTTTTTAATCCTCGCTCCACAGTAGGAACTAAAACTGGCATCTATGGCATGTTAAGGATGTTGTATGCAACTGAAGGTGTGCTAATTTGCCCGATATGTAAGGAACCTGTAAATGAAAATCTCGAATGTGAAATCTGTGGCATGATTATTGAACGTCTTCAAATTAAACATTTCTCCTTCAATGAACCCTCTGGCATGTGTTTGGAGTGTAAGGGTCGGGGGTATGCTATGCATATAACGGAAGAAATGATTGTTCAAGATTATAATAGGAATTTAATTCAAATTACAAAAGCAGGCTCTGCTGTATTTGCAGATCAGATTAGATTTGTAGAACAATTACCAAGATTATATGATTTTGACATAAAAACATCGTATAAGGATTTACCAGAAGAGATTAAGAAAATTTATCTCTATGGAAGCGGGAAAAAGCTTAAGTTCGAATGGGAATCAAAAACATTCTCTGGAGAATTAGAAAGAGTTTTTGAGGGTATAATTCCTCACATTAAACGAGCACTTGCTGAAAGTAAAAGCGCGTATAGAAGAGATAAAATCTTTAAAAATTATATGGCTAAACACAGATGTGAAGAATGTGAAGGTTATCGAATTAACGAGCAGGCACGTAGTATAAAGATTGGTGGGAAACACATTGGAGAGTTAGCCATGATGACGATTGATGAAGTAATTAAATTTCTTGATGGTCTTACTAATGTCGATATCAAAAGCCATCAAGGAAAATCTATAGTAGATAGTGTAAAAGAAGGATTAAGTCATATGGTCGATGTGGGATTATCTTATCTACACATGCATCGTTCCCTTCCAACATTAAGTGGGGGTGAACTTCAAAGACTTTCACTTATGACTCATTTAGACGCCGGTCTAGATTCGCTTGTTTATATTTTAGATGAACCTAGCATGAGTTTACATGAAAAGGAAAAAGATTCTTTAATTACTATATTAAAACAGCTTAAAGATTTAGGAAATACGGTTATCATAGTAGAGCATGATAAACGCTTCATAGAAATAGCAGATGAGATAATAGATATTGGCCCTGGTGCGGGAATAAATGGGGGAAATATAGTATATCAGGGCATGCTTGACGGGGTTAAAGAAGTTAGTGATTCTCATACTGGACAATTTTTAGCGGGCAATGTTTTCCTTCCTGAGAAATCTAAGGAACAACAAAGGGAGATCAATGATTCGACTAAATTTATTACACTGAAAAATGCAAAAACCAATAATTTAAAAGATATCATGGTAAAGATTCCTTTAGGGATGGTGGTTGGGATTGCGGGTGTGTCTGGAAGCGGAAAATCCTCACTTGTGCTTGATACACTCGTTCCATTATTAACCCCACATTTCAAGAGAGGTGCTGATTTGCCCAAAAAGAAATTAAACAGTAATGAAGAGAATGAAGAAAATGGGGAAGAATTACTAGAATACTCAGGGATTATCGAAGGCTGGGAAAATATAGACAAATTAGTGGTAGTAAGTCAAAAACCCATTTCAAGGGTTAGAACTTCCACCCCTTGTTCATTTATAGGAATCTGGGATAAGATTCGAAACGTTTTTGCGAAAACTCCAGAAGCTAAAAAAAGAAAATTTACAACAGGTCATTTTTCCTACAATTCCGAGAAAGGAAGGTGTCCATCTTGTAAAGGGCAAGGAGTTCAAGACCTACAGATCTCGTTCCTCAGCAGCTTTGCTATTCCTTGTAAAGAATGTAAAGGAACAAGATATATACCAGAAATTTTAGAAGTAGAATATAAAGGAAGAACAATAACAGATGTGCTTAATATGACGGTTTCTGAAGCTTTAGATTTATTTAAGTCTCAACCTAACATAGCTAACGTCTTAACGATATTGGATGATATTGGTATGGGATATGTTACATTAGGACAACCGGCACCCACACTTAGCGGTGGAGAGGCTCAACGAATAAAGTTGGCTAAAGAGCTAGGAAAAGTACGTAAAAGCAATTCTTTATATATCTTGGATGAGCCAACAATTAGCTTATCATTTTTCGATGCTGTAAAACTCATGGAGTTACTTGAACAATTGGTTCAAGAGGGGAATAGTGTAATAATTATAGAGCATGATCCAGATATCCTAGCATCCACCGATTATATAATTGAATTGGGACCTGAAGGTGGCCCAAAAGGAGGGGAAATTATATTTGAGGGCACTCCCAAAGAAATAAAAATGAATAACAAATCCAATACGGGTTCTTATTTAAATTAAATATAATTAATTCAATAATTACGAAGTCAAAAAATTAAAATTTTAATCCGATGGAAATAGAGATAAAAGGAGCAAGAGAAAATAACCTAAAAAACATCGATGTTACATTAAAAGATGGTTTAACGGTTGTAACTGGAATATCGGGAAGTGGAAAATCCTCTCTTATATTCGATACTTTATATCATGAGTCAAATCGTCGGTTAATTGAATTATTCGGATACAGTCGCAAATGGTCAAGCCAGAGATCTTCTTTTAAATTAGCTCCGGCTAAAGTTGGATCTATAACAGGTTTGGGCCCAGCGTTAGCTGTTGGGCAAAATTTAATTAATAGAAATCCAAATTCCACATTAGCTACCGCATCAGGACTACATCCATTACTTAGATTGCTTTATGCTAGATTTGGAGTAAGAAAATGTCCAAATTGTGGGGCAGATGTGACAATTCTAACTCAAGATGAAATCATCAATTATCTAATGAATTCAGCTAAGACTGACCCCATCGTTGTATATTCTCAGCTAGTAAATAAAGTATTTGGAAGCCATAAAACCTTACTCAATCTTCTATCTAAACAATTTTCCAAAGAAAATCTTTATGTTGACAGTAACGATTGGAAAGGAAATGAACTTAATCCAAATGATCCGCATGAAATCTTAATGCGCTTATCTCATATTGATAATTCAACATCTTTAGAAAAAGTTAGGGAAATTATCTTAAAAAGTCAAAGTTTAGGTTCTAATATATTACATCTAAGGATTGGAAAAAAAATCGAAAAAATTACTAGTGTAAAATCTTGTGTTGAATGTGGTACATGGTTAAAAGATATTGAGCCTAAACACTTTCATATGGGTTGTCCTTACTGTAAAGGAAAAGGTTGTGAGCAATGCAAAGACACTGGCTTGCATCCCTTAGCTTCTTCGGTATATTTCTCAGGGTTAAGGATCACTCAACTTCTCACTTATTCAGTAAAAGAGGCAATTAATCTCTTTAACAACAGTAGGCTTTCAATCTCTTCAAATCGTTTGATGTCTGAAATAACAAAAAGGCTAGAAGTATTGAAAGAAGTCGGGCTTGG
>JBHLOJ010000166.1:0-5143 GCA_048940605.1 Promethearchaeota archaeon | reverse complement strand
TGTTGTTCTCACTATGATCTAAATATATTCCAATACCAAGTTGTGATGAGCAATTGTTATCAATTAGTTGGGAATTATTAGCATATGATAATTTGATACCCGCATTACTAGAGCTCCCAGAATTGATAGTAGTACAATTTTCGATTATAAAATACACATCAGAATTTTCAATCAAGACACAACTCCCTAAACCTCCTCCATCAATTTCTAAATCTTCTATTACATAAGGATGTGTATAATTCCCTGAACCGGTACAATTTCCGGCAGCCTTAAATGCAGCCCAACCGTCATTTCCATCTATATGGATTTTTCCAGATATAGCTGAAACTTTTATATCATCATAATCGAATTCATCAGTGTAATTCGAAGTTATATCGCGATCTCTGGTAGTAAAGCGTAGATTAGTAACAAAAATAGGAGATAAAGCAAAAATGGTTCCTAAAAATATTAGAATTATTATGTTTGTTTTACGATTTGATTTCATTTTGGTATCATTAAAATCTTATATATCGTGTTGCAAACAAATTAAGATATAATTTTATTTAAGAGTAGGCTTTTAGTCTTACAGATTTGTTAATTTTCTTATTTAGATTCCTAAAATTCCAATAGATCATTAAGCAAGTAAATTCTTTCCTAATTTTCTGTGAAAATTGGATGGAAAGGTAAATTCAGCGTCAGAGTTCAATGAAAATTCCTTTGAAAAAATTAACTAAAATCATAATTCAATATTATAGTATCAAAGGCTTTTAAGATGCAAATTATTTTGGATCTACTTTAAATTTAGATTTTAGACCCAATGCGTTTATAAAACCAATCGATATTCCCCCTAATGTCCTGAAAATTAGGGAGTCGGGTCGATTATATTTAATTTCGTTTGGAGAACGACCAAATTTATCGAGAAGAGCGGTTATTATTGAATTGAGATCGTCATTATACTTCTGATAACTTTCAACTACTGTATCTTTATAAGCTTTGAATACTTCTTCTGATATTTTAAATACTTCTTGAACTTCAGGACCTGTAGCCACACCAAAATGGGCTAAACTTACAGATTTTAGATTTTCAATTTGAGATAACTTCTTAACAGTTTTAGAATAAGATTTATGATTAAAATATGGAGGGTATGCGGACGGTCGAGAAAATCCTGAACCTAGATGATGCCCCCCAATTGAATCCCCTGGGAATAAATTCATGTTTTTCCTATCCAAAATTGCAATATGCTCGGGAGTATGACCTGGAGTATTATAAATTTCTAATTTTAGATCATCCAAACTAATAATATCCCCCTCCCCTACATATATCACTCTATTTTTTAGGTTATTTACCAAATATTCGTGAAATTCTGCTAAATCTGATTTTTTTTTTGCAAATTCTGTTTCGGGGAGGTTCTGATAAAATTTTGAAACTACGATTTTAACCTCAGGAAATTGTATGGATAATCTTTTTACACCTCCAATGTGATCTATGTGACCATGGGTAGAAAAAATATAATCAAGGTGATCGATACCGATATTTTGAAGATAGTTTAATAAACTATCGACTTCACTACTTGTTCCAGTGTCAATTAAAGCTGTTTTTCCATTATTTTCAATTACAAAGAGAGCCATTTGTTCTACCATATTATAAATTAAACAATCAAACATCCATGTATTTTCATTTATTTTACAGGTTTTTCGAATAAATGGAATTATCATTCACCTTGATTTTGATTTTATAAGTCTCATTTTATTGAATCAGGAATTAATCCTGATTCTAAGCTCATCGAAAATGCGCGTTCCCCACTTTCTATTACCTTTTTCAATTGAATATTTAAACGGTAATTTATTAAAAAATATTCCTATCCCGATCAGATATGGTAGGTCATTATTGATTATGATATTAGTTTGATTGACAATCCGCTCAAGATAGTTAAAGAAAAATATAAGCTAAATCCTAAAAATGTCGAAACTCAAGAGCAAAATTTTCATAATAGGTAAATTTGAACCAATTAGGGCTTAGAACGGTAAATTTAGTATCTGCGCATAATGAAAAATGTCTATAATTATCTCCGATTTTTGATTAAAAGGGAAATATTGAACCCTATAAATTCTATTTTGTTCATTATATATTCAATATTTAAAAATAAATACTTGAATCATTTTTTTATTCTTAGTATAAGAATATTGGGTTTGGGTGTGGTTGTGTGACTCATTTTAAATTAGTTTCAGGAATTGATTGTGGAGTAGACAAATCTGTGTGTGAAAATGGGTATCCTGACAATTGTTTTAATTGCTTGTCGAAAAGATTTAGCGAAGCAAATATTTTAATGGATATTTATGATGTGGTAGAGCAACAATCTGAACAAAAAAGAAGAGAAATGCTATATAAACATATTTGGAGAAAATACCAAGACATTTTAACTATAAGACATTTAATTATCTTATCTAAGGGAGGAGTACCGGCATTCAATATGGCTGTAGGTGATCTACCTATTGATCCTTCGTTGATAGCAGGATTTATTCAAGCAAATGTAGTATTTTCGGGGGAGGAATTAACCTTAATAGATAAAATTAATCCAGAAAAAAATTTTTTTGAGTTTGAGTATAAAAATTTTAATCTTTTGTTAAGGGTTGGAAATTTGTGTACATCATGTTTAATTCTTGACGGGAGAGCATCTGGTAATTTGAGAGATTTACTATCAAGTTTCACAGAAATTCTTGAGGCGGATTATGAAGATGAATTACAAGAATTTGATAACACCGGGGATTTAAACATATTAAAACCTGTAAAAAATTTAGTGGAAAAATTATTTGAAATAACTATGATATATCCGCTTACTCTCTCTACTCAAATTCTCCCTAATATATTTGAAAATTTTACACCTATTCAAAAAGCCGTGTATGAAACTTGTAAGGATCTGTTAAAAGATGAGGATTTTTTTTTCATCTTAAATCTTATTAATACAACATCAAAATTATTAGGTGTGATATCGGAAGAAGAAATTCTCTGGAATATTTACCAATTTATAAGAAATAATGTTATCATTTGGGCAGATCTTGAATTTCAAAGGAAAGAGTTAGAATCAAAAGAAGAAGATATACAAAAAAGAGAATATGTCATTCAAAAAATCATGGAGATAAAAGATTTAGATGAGATTATTTTTGAATGTCAGAATATGAATGAAGATGCTGCAATGAAAAAAATCAATTCTTTATTAAAAAAAGGAGAAATTGCTGAAAAAGATGTTGCTTATCAAGAAGCATTAAATGAATATCAAAAAGCACTCACATATGCAAAAGAATTCAATATGGAAACAATAATTGGCAATATCTCGTTTAAGATTTTAGAAATTATAAAATTAAATAAAGAAGTTGAATTAAAATTTGCTTTAGAACATGCATCCAAATCTGAAAAGAGGAAGGATTATGTAGTTGCATTGAAATACTTATTTCAAATAAAAGAAAACTTATCCAGTGAAAATGAGGATGATAAGCGAGATAAACTACTTCAGAGAATAAATTCTCGTATTAAAAAACTTCAAAATTATTTCATAACAAGTGAATATAATTAAAAGCACTCGATAAGCCACCTGCGCTTAAAACAGTAATTGACTAGATTTTTTAATTTTCTTCCGGATTTTCTGTGAAAATTGTATGGAAAGGTAAATTCAGCGTCTTATTTCGATAAAAATTTAATGAAAAAATTTAGAAAAAAATCCCATATTATTTGAGATAATTGATGGAATCTTGGCGTGAAGATTTGGAAAAAAAAATAGATATTAAACTAAAATACTACCGTTGTTTAGAATTTTCTTCCCATCAATTTCAATTGTAACATCTTTCATTACACCATCATGATGAATGTTGCTATATGTTTGTCCTCCAATATTAATATTTTTTCCGATAGCTAAATGTGCTGTACCTATCATCATTTTATCTCCTACAGTCCCAGATGGCTTTTTCATTGTATGATTTGTTCCAATACCAAGTTCTGCGATATTAGTTGCGTTATTATCAGCAGCTTTTATTATAGCTTTTATTTTATCAGCCTCTTCAGCTCCCTCAATTTTCACCGCATGACCATTTTCTACCAATATTTCTACAGGTGTTTTAATTGCACCGACTTTTTCAAAAAAAACATCAATAATCCAGATTCCTTGAGTTGTCCCTTCTACGGGGGCTATAGCTGCCTCAGCATATTCAGGAACAGCACCCCACGCTCCAGGTACGGCATGTCTTACTCTAAGAGGAGCTGATATTCTATCTTTGATAGATAATATAATATTGGTTCCAATTTTTGTTGTTATTTTTGCTTGTTCCCCATTCGTCAATATATCAGCCAATTTCTCTGTTAATTCTGTAATTTTATAAATATCTTCCTTAGTAATATCAGGCTTAATATAAGGAACACCTCCTACTCTTACTCCCACGTCAGTAGCAGCCCTTCTTGCATTCATATGAAGAAATAATTGAATCGTGCTAGAGGGAAGAACACCCATCACTACGTCTGAGTTTAGCATTTGTTTGCTTACTTCTTCAGGAGGCTCTATCTGAATATCCTTATTATCTACCTGAGTAAGTGTAACTTGAGCACCTAACGCTTTAGCTTCTTCTGCTAAAAGATTTGCATTTCTATCAAAGCCCTGAGCAAAAATGATTAACACTTTTTCTTTTGGCTTTATTCCCATACAGGTCTCTACAATAACTCGAGCTCCGTTCCTATAATCAAGTTTTTTGCTCATTTTCTCTCAATTCATTCTAAAGAAGTCTTTCTCGAATATAAATCTTAATATGTTCTCTAAATGAAATTTTCTTTGAAAACACGAAATTGAAAGTAAAAAGATTGGATTTTTCTGTTTAAACCCATTTCTTAAAATAAAAATTATATATAAGCTATTATACTGTCTAAATTCTAAGCGAAATTATTTACACAAAAAATCATAAGAGCTTTAAATCTAAAAAAATAATTAGTTCGTTAATATTTGAAGTGTGAAAAATTATTCACGGATTAAAATTTATCATGAACACAGAATCTAAGGTAACACGGTATTTGTTCCTTGATAATATTAAGGTCCTTTTTACTATTACAGTGATTTATTGGCACACGATGGTTACTTATTTTGAGGTGGGTTGGTGGTACTATAAAGAATCTAATCCAGTTGATC
>JBHLOJ010000165.1:3083-5159 GCA_048940605.1 Promethearchaeota archaeon | reverse complement strand
CAAGGATTTTAATGGTAGAGTCATCAGAGCTTAATAAAATTTCATTAAATCCATCATTTGTCACATCACCAACTTTTATGTCGTTAATTTGAGTATTAAAGTCTTTTTGCCATACAATCTCAGGAAAGTTTTCTTTGAATCTAATTAATTGAACAATTCCGCTTTTTGTACCTACTAATAATCCATAAATTGGGACCTTTTCATCAGGTAATTTTAAAATTCCTAAAGTACAAGTAGTCACCCATGAATCGTAATAAAAAATGAATTTTGGTTCTTTTGCCTTAATATTATCAAAAATTTTAAGAGTTTTGTCTTCACTACCAAATATTAATTCTATGTTTCCATCTCGAGTAAAATCTCCAGCGATACAACAATTTATTCTCTTTGGTGATCTATATCTCATTATTCCGACTAATTTTTTCCTTTCTGGATTCAATTTTAAAACCATGAAGTTTCCATCACCAGCACCGACTAAAACTTCATCACATCCATCCCCATCAAGATCAATTGGATAAGTACACCGACACCATCCATCAAAAACTCTATCATCAAGTATATTCATTTGTTCGTTCATTAAGTAGAGTGTTTTATCGTGTCCACCAAAAACTAAGAAGCTATTCTCATGACATTTTAAAACTGAACAGGTTAAAACTGCATCCGGACATTCAAACATATGGATAAGTTGATAACGCTTTCTAATCATGATCTTACAAGATTCTTTTAGATTATAGAAATTTTTATGATATCTAAATTAAATTTTTCTGTTTATTCATTTAATAATTACTTTATGAATTATTAAATTATTAGTGTAAAATATATATAAAAAAAATAAAAAAGAAATTTTATGATTTTATAATGCTAGTTGGGCATCTGATGGGCTATACTCGCCAGTACCAGTAATCTCATATGAGATCTCTAACGTATCTCCAACGTCCAATTCTTCAATTTCCCATTTTAGTGTATCTGAGCCGACTTCATCAGTTATCTTAGGAGTCATTGAATAAGTTCCATATTCAAATGAATCAGGAACCTTATCTAAAAGAACTAAGTTATATAACTTTGATTCACCGATATTTTCAAGAGATAAAATAATTCTGTAATTGCCAAGATCTCCAATAGGGACAACTTCTTTGCTTGTACGGAATTTTCTTCTGATATGAAGTGCTTCAATAACAGGAACTTCGGGTCTAAATTCTAATTCCTGACTTACTGGAAATGTATTCGCATGATAAATGATTTCTGACTCAAATGTGGAATCTCGAGCAGGTTTTACACAGTGAATTGGATATTGAAATTCTAAGGTTGAGTCTGGTTTAAGCATACCTGTGCTAGTATCTTTGAGATTAGTTAATGAAATAGTAAATACATCCATTTCAAATTTGACTGCATCGCTAGAAAGTTCCACTTCATCGCCATCCCATATCAATTTAATTTCATTTGCTTTAGGTGGTTGATATTCATCGGAGAAAGTCTGCTGAATAACGGTGATTTCATTTAATGGTGCAGATCCATTATTTGCCATTTTAAGAGTGGCAACAACATCTTGAGTTTTATAGGTTGGAGTTTCAACCTTATCATATTCCATATCCCCAGTTATACTAGCTATTTCTAATATAACATCTGAAATGGATACTGCAACATTGACGTGATATTGATAGTCAGGAACTACTCGAAATTCAAGTTTCTTCCTGAATGTGGGATAATCTTCACTTTCATATTGCCATTTAACTGAATGCCATTGCGCTCCTGAAGGTAGCATTGGTACGTCATTTGGATCAATATCAACAAATTTATTACTCTCATCATCAGGAGAGTATACATCAGCATTAAAAAGTTGAATGATAAATTCGGAAGAGTTATCAAATATTAACTTATTATCCCATATATTTGGTTCTTCATCTCTTTCGAGTGTATCTATATAGAATTTGTTTCTAGTGTAAGCATCAAATTTATCGATAGCTAATCCTTCGGCAAATGATGCAGCTGCTTTATAAGAAACATCGATTTCACCAGTTCTTCTTCTAGCAATGTCATTAACCATAATATTGCATGTAAACTTGAGTAAAACAGTATAAT
>JBHLOJ010000165.1:0-2983 GCA_048940605.1 Promethearchaeota archaeon | reverse complement strand
GCATTAGTAAGAGTACTGATAAATTCTTTAACTAAAAAGAGATTTTGTACATCCTTTTTTAGTTCAAACTCCTTGGTTTCAACGTTATCTGGATATTCAGTCCCTAATTCTCTAATTGATATAGCTTTTGATTTCAAATTTGTACTAGCAATATTATTTAAAGAAACATCTATGTCCCAAAGACGATCGGTTTTACTAGGATTTTCTATACTGATTTTTCCGCCGAAACTAAAAGAATCAACATTAGCATCATGATCTTGTTTTACTTCTACGTCTTCGATGATCTTTACTAATGCTAATAAGCCTTCTCGATTTCTATTTTTCAATAAAATACTGCCTTCTAGTTCCCCGGTGTCCTTATCATATGTCTCAATAACAGGTGTCGCAGTATCTCGATCAACCAGTTTTACTTTTCCTTCATCCATATCTGTTCTTTTCAATGCTTCTGCTACTAATTCTTCCCCTGCTTCGGTTTCATCCCATCCCATTCTCGTTGGTTTCTTTTTCTTATCTTTCTTTGCCATTATTCCTTACCAAATTTAATTTTTTTTATTAGATTGAAAATTTATTTAAGAGTTAATAAAAGTTAACCCGATAAAATAAAATCTACTCCACTCTTTAAAAAATTTATCATACTTAAGATATAGAGGTCAAACCAAAATTCAATAAGTTATATTTTTATGGAAATTTGATGGTATTTTTACCACTTCAACCTCATTTCTTCGTAATAAAATCAGATTCAGTGAATTTATTACCACATTTTGAACACATAATTTTTAACATTATTGTGTAATTTATTATAACTATTTATTAAATTGTAGTAAAACCAAAAGTAAATCGTTTACATTGCATCCTGTTGGACCAGTAATTATTTCGGATTCAACTAATTTAAAAAAATTATTTGAGTCATTATTTTCTAGATATTTCTTTGTATTTATTTCATTTTTATATACTTGATCTAATACAAAATTATCTACAAGTGCTCCCATTGCTTTGCTATTGCCTTCGATGCCGTCAAGGTTGGCACTAATAATCGAAAATTGATAGGATAAGCCGCTTTCTTTAATGTAGTCTAAGAAACTTAACAACATTTCTTGATTTCTACCCCCAATCCCTTTACCCTTAATTGTTACAGTTAATTCACCTGAACCAATAAGAGCAAATTTACCATGACTATCTGTTTTGGAAGATTCTCTAATTTTTTGTGAAATTATTTTATACAGAGATTTTCCAAATTTTCTTGCTTCGCCAACTATTTTGTTAGAAAAATAAGATGATTCAAATCCATGAAGCTCTAAGAATGACAAGATTTCTTTCACAGCATTCTTAACACTGCCTACTATATAATTATGAACATTATTAAAACACACATCTTTATCTTTTGGGTTTTCTAAATTATCATTCATAGTTCCCTTTTTCAAATGGTTAATAATTGAGATTGGAGTGTTTTCATAAATCTTGTATTGTTTTAATATTTTAATTGCATCATTAAAAGTACTAGTATCCGGTACAGAGGGTCCAGATGCAATAGAATCTAGTTTATCTCCTACAACATCGGATATAATTATGGAGATTAATGTTGCTCCACTAGCGTAATATAATTTCTTAGCCAGATTACCACCTTTAAAGTCTGAGACATGTTTTCGAATAATATTTATTTCATGTATAGAAGCTCCAGAATCCAGAAGTAAAGCATTAACTTCTTGTAAATCCTTAAGATTAATTCCTTCTTTTGGTAGAGGTAATAATGCTGAACCTCCTCCAGAAATTAAACATAAAATCAAATCATTAATTTGAGATTTTTCTATTATTTCCATCATTTGTTTTGTGCCATTTAATCCATTTTCATCCGGAATGGGATGCGAAGCAAAATTGATTTTTATCTTACCTTTTTCCAACAATTCATTTTTTATTGAAGCTCTAGGTGCATTTATAATGCCCTCATATTCTGCATTTATTAACTTAAATAATATATTTTCGAGTGAAAATGCCATTTCAGTAGCTGCTTTTCCCCCTCCTATGACATAAATTTTATTATATTTTCTAAGGTCATATTCATCATTCTGAATAGTGAGAATATTGTTTTGGACTTTAATAGAATTTTTCATTAAATTATTAGGTTTAACTGCACTAATTGCCTTTTGAAGCGCATCTAATGCAATTTTTCTTAAATAAGATTGTTGTTCGTTTAAATCTTTTTTCAAAAGTTTATTAGCATTTTTAATATACAAAAAAGACGCACCAGCTTTTTAATAGGTAAAAATTAATCGTCATTATTAATGATAAATAGATAAAAAAGTTTTATTATTTTATCTGTTTAAATTGTCAATATCGAATAGTTGTTCGAGATAATACTTATTCTCGTTTATAACTTCATGTGATTAACTTTATTACGAATTGAATTATTTACATTTTTAACACGAAATTATATTTATATCAATAAAATGACAGATTAAGTAGAAAAATGTCTGAACTTCTTTATGATTTAGCTATTATTGGGGCTGGACCAGGGGGATATCATGCAGCAATAAGAGCTGCTCAATATGGAGCAAAGGTTGCTTTAATTGAAAAAGATAAATTAGGAGGGACTTGTTTAAATCGAGGTTGCATACCTACTAAAGCTTTATATTCATCCGTACAATCAATAGAAAGACTGAAAGATTTTGATGAATTAGGTATAGAAATCAAGGATTATAGCCTTAATTTTAAAAAGGCGGTGGAAAGGAAAAATCGAGTAGTTGAAGAATTGGTTGGGGGCATAGAAGTCTTAGAAAAAGCATGGAAAAATGATCTATTTTATGGACATGGTAAAATAATAGGGGGTGATATTCATTCAGGATATAATATCTCAATCCAAGGTACAGAAAATAAAACGATTAAAGCAAAAAGGGTAATTATTGCCACGGGATCTTCTCCTGCTTTAATACCTTCTTTTAATATTGATCATGAAAAGATACTGACTAGTGATGATATCTTAGAACCT
>JBHLOJ010000164.1:0-5198 GCA_048940605.1 Promethearchaeota archaeon | reverse complement strand
TTTATCTCCATTTCCAATTTTGGTTCCGGAGGATATCCTATTTTTATATTATTTGAGATTTCTTTACTTAAATATTGATCAAGTTTGAAAAAATTTTCTAATTTTCCCGTTAAATTCTCTATTTCCTCTGGTTTCTTGAGTATTTGAGATAAATAAACGTATTTTATAATGATTTTAGCTTCCTCAGAATTACTTGAACCAATTACAAGAATTGTGTTAATACCAAATAAGCTACCTAAATAACTGAATATATTAGTATTCCCCCATTTCTCAAGTTTATACTTTAAAAAATCTAAAACTCCAAGGATTTCCAAAGGATCTTTATCCTTCTCAAGTTTAAAAAATATTCCAGATTTTTCCTCATTTTCATATTTGTTTATCAAATATTCTATATGTTTGAGAAATTCAGTTTTCGAAGACATTGATTCAATTTTGTTTAGTTAAATTATCATTATCTAGAATGTAAATTAGTTTTTACGATTTTTTAGATCAATAAACATAAATAAATCTATTTTTTTGTATAAATTCAAAGGTTACTTTTTTTTTTATTCGAATTTAATTTAAAAAGGTTGAGGCTATTGAATTGAAGCCTGATACTAAACAGGTACTCGAAAGTGTTAATTCCATGAAACCGGAAGAAGCAATTGAATCACTCCTCTCAATTTTAAAATCTTCAGAAACCTGGGAAAATAAAGTGAAAGTGGTTGTTTTATTACAACAATACCATGACAATGAGAAAATAACTTTTCAAGAAATTAAAAAAGTATTTTTAGAAGATAAGCACCCCCAATTACGAATTGCATTAATTGAACTTTTAGCTAAACGATTTAAAGATAATGGTATAATTTTTTTAAAAGAACAGTATAGTAAATGCAGTGACGGAACTGTTAGGAAAAACTTAATTGAAATAGTAGGTAGATTTGATTTAGATAAGTCAACTCCTTTATTTATTGAAGCTCTAGGCGATCCTAATGTTGAAACTAAAAAGTTAGCGATTAATTACTTAGGAAAAGCTGGGGAAAAAGAAGCTTTAATCCCCCTAATAGAGTTATTGCATTATAGAAACACAGAAATATATAATCTTTTGATTGATTCCATTGTAAGACTAGGAAAAAAAGGATATATAGAAGTAATTAATGAATATGTTGATACAGAAGATAAAAATATTAAAAGAGAAATACCTATTATTTTAGGGAAGATTGGAAATAAAACGAGCGAAGATTTGCTAATTTCACTTTTGAAAGATGAAACTGCTATAGTAAGGAAAAATTCCGTAAAAGCATTGGAAAAAATAATAGATTTAAAAAACATAAAAGCTATTTTGGACCTCCTTAATGATGAAGATATCGAAGTAAGAAAAGAAACCATACGCGTTTTAGGAAATGTAGGTACTAAAAGAGCAATAAAACCATTACTAGAAATCTTAAAAGAGAAGGATATCAAAGTTAGAAATCTTGCTCGAAATGCTCTATATAAGATTCTCTTAAAATCTAAGAACTACGAGGGTCTTTATGAGATTATTAAGGGAAGAAATCTATATTCTAGAAAGGAGGCAATTACATTAGTAGGGATGTTAAAAGATAATAATTCAATTGATCTGTTAATTAATACGTTCAATAGTACAGTTGCAAGCCTAAGAAGATCCGCTTATAAGGCAATATTAAAAATTTTGGATAAAAATTTTGATGATTTGGTAATAAATGGTTTAACAGATAAATCATGGCGAGTTCGAATGTATTGTGCAAAAATTTTAGGAGAAATAGCAATTCCTACAACAATTAAGAATATTTTTAATCTAATTGAGGATGAAAATGGGAGTGTTAGAAAGGCTGCAATTGAAAGCTTAATCCAGTTCAAATCTGATAGAGTTATTAACTTAGCAAAGGAAGCAATAAACAGTTCAAATTGGAAAATTAGAAGAACTGGAGTAAAACTACTAATAAGAATCGGAGGTAATGAATCTATAAATTCATTAATTTCATGTTTAAATGACGATGATATCTATATAAAAAGTTGGGCAGCTATGGCTCTTGGAAAACTTAAAAATGTAGATTCAATTGAACCATTCCTTTCTTTATTAAATGAATCGGATGATAAAATACGGTTATCAGCAGTTAAGGCACTTGGTGAAATTGGGAGTAGGGATGCAATAAATCCTCTTATTGCAATATTAGGAGATGACAATTGGGATTTTAGGAAAGAAGTAGAGAATGCTTTAAACAAAATCAATCCAGATTGGATGAATGATTTATAAAAGGAAATCTATTCAATTTGATAATGTAATAATTCTTTGGATATATTTTTCTAAATCATCTAAAATTACGCTAACATTTGATTGTGTGTTTAATATACATATCAAAAATGAATTTTTATTAATCTCAACTATAATAATTGTTTCTTCATTTAATTCTGCTATTATTTTATTTACTTTTTGACTACCCATTGTTTTACTTAGGCCAATAGCCCCTTCTAAGACAGAAGCACACATTGAAACAAATTCTTTGCTATCAATAGATTTTTTACTGTTTTCATTAATAATTTCCCCATTTCGTTTCGCAAAAAAAATCCCTGTAAGATTGCCTTTATTCTTTATCTCATCTAAAATTCGAGCTATTTCGGAATTCTCCTCTGTTTCTTCAATTTCGGTCTCTTTCATGATAGTAATTGCTTATAGTTAAGATAATTAAATTAATTAATTACCTAATTTAACTATTGAATATATATGAAACCAATTAACAAAATTGAAAATAATCTGAAAAACAGCAATAAGGAATTCATTGATAATGAATTACGACCATTTCTCAGAATTCCAAGTAATACAACTAATAAAGAAGGGATTCAAAAAGCAAAAGAATTCATCATCTCCTACATTAATTCATTTTCAGAAGACATAACAGAATATAAAGGGACACTAAATCCTCTGCTTTTAGCGAAAGTTAGTGGTAAAAAAAAGGAAAAACTGCTAATTTATATGATGTATGATACCCAGCCTGTTAGTGAAACAGAAAAATGGATATGTGATCCATTTAGTGCAGAAATCCATAAACTTGATTACCCCCTTGACGTTTTAGGAGATTGTATAATAGCTAGAGGTGCTTACAATTCGAAGTCTCCGCTGATTTGCTTTTTAAATGTAGTGAGAATATTAAAAAGATATAACGAGTTACCTATATCTTTACTGTTTCTCTTTGATGGTGAGGAGGAAATAGGTTCTCCTACTTTATTAAAATTTATTGAAGAAAAAAAAGAACTCTTTAATGATTGTATTGATGCATTCTATCCAGCAACAAAACAAAATATTACCGGAAATTCCATATTAAAGCTCGGATACAAAGGTATCTTATCTTTAACCATAAAAGTATGGACAAAAAATAATGAACCCCATTCAGCTTACAGTGGAATGATTCCTAATCCTACAACTGATTTAATTTCGGTACTTAGCTCAATATATTCAAATGGACAGTTTAAAATTAGTTCACTAGGGAAATCTTATGATATGACTGCTGAAGAAGAATCAATTCTCAATGAATTAATTAATCATTTAGATATAAAAAGTATAAAAAAAAAAGCAGGAATCCTACAAACACTCGAATCTGACACAAAACGAGATTTTATTAATTACTTATTTAATCCAACATTTAATATATCCACATTAAAATCTGGATTTTTAGGGGAAGGATTTAAAAATTACGTTCCTAATAAAGCGAAATGCAATATTGATATTAGATTTGCTCATAATATTCCTGTAGACGTCATTTTTCATGAAATTAAAGAAAAAATTGAAAAATTCTCTCTAAATTCAAATTCTAAATTTGAATTAACTAAAAATCTTGGTTATGAGAGTTCTAGAGTCAAGAAAAGCACACCATTAGTAGAAAGTCTTATTAAAAGTGCAAGGACTTTAGGAGTAACAACTGAAATATGGCCAATAAGTGCCGCTGCTGCTCCTTTAAGTAAAATTCAAAAAGTTTTAGGTTTAAATTTTATTACAGGTGGTTTAGGAATAGGGGGATCCGCTCATTCTGTAAATGAATTTATTCAATATACTTCTATAATTAACTCAAGATTATCATATTATAATTTCCTACAAATATATTCTCAATTAATACAAGAACATGGTATGAACTAATTTTTACTAAATAATCCCCCCATACCTCTGGTTTTTGCTTTAATGGCACTTTGGCTACACAATTCAGCACAACAAAAGCATGAAATACATTTCTTTCGCAAGAATGTAGGAAAACTATTCGTTTCGAACTCAATAGCTTCAGCAGGACAATTTATAGCGCATTCTCCGCATTGTATACATTTAGATTTTATTAATTTAGGAATCTTTTTAATTATTTTATAACCTATATGACCTGACATATAAGCGATAAAACTAGTAAAGATATTTCCGGGTACTTTAAATTTAGGGGTACGATTTATAGCTTCTTCAAGTGTTAAGCCCAAAATCTCGATATCTTCTAAACTTCCGACTCCCAAATTTCTTTCTATTCCATTTTTAATATGAGGTACATTTTTAGATTTAATCTTGCCAATTTCTAAAGCAACAATATCTAAAGCTAATTCGTCTGTTCCAGCAAGAATTAAATCCCATTTTCTCATTGTTCCCGCGCTAGGCCCCATCTTACCTTCCATAATCTCGTGTAAATCATATACTATTAAGCGATTTGGTTTATTTTTTACTATCCACGAAAAATTGTCTGCAAGAACTTCCCCAAATTGTTTTGTGGATTTCCCAAATAAATGATATTGGGCTTTTAAACCCCCAGGAATAATACCCCAATAATTTTTTATTGCACCTGTCATTGTTGCTTCCAGATGAGATTTCAGACGTGGTAAATTGATTAGAATATCACACTCTTTAACGGCTTTAGCAACATGAATTTCATTTAATCTTAGAGCGCCATCAATCCTTTCAACTATTGGAACACTGCTTTCAAAATCAATAAAATTTGCACCATTTGATTCACAAATTTCATAAATTCCAATATCTTTAGCTACATCAGAACCTAGTTTTTGGGATTGACCTGGAGAGTCTCCTATATAAACATTATTCATAGAGACTCCACGATTTTTAAGATATGATAATACTCCTTCAATAAATTCAGGTTGAGTACATGCCTCTTTTTTAGCAGTCAATAAATTTGGTTTTAGAAGAATATTTTTTGATTTTGTAAAATCAAAATGAAAAT
>JBHLOJ010000055.1:0-22574 GCA_048940605.1 Promethearchaeota archaeon | reverse complement strand
ACAGATCTTTCAGAATGTTATAGATGTCTAAAATGCTTTAGAAGTTGTCCTAATAATGCAATATTATTAGAAATAGATTGATTAATGAAGAATATAAAATTATAAAAAAAGAATTTATTAAAAAATTAATAATTTTATCAATCTTTATTGCTTCTCTCTAAATCATCCTGCATCACAATAATTTTAGAGGCTAAACCTCTTCCAATAACTAATGAAGTTCCCTTAACAATCACTTCTACTGGACCTCTAAATGGAGCGGTTCTTTTCAATTTAATTTTTACTCCAGGAATAATTCCTAAACAGGCAAGTCTTCTTTTAGCATAATATCCAACATTCACACTTAACACTTTAAGTTCTACTTCAGTTGGACACTCAATTAAACTTTTTATAAAGGGTTGAAATTTATTATATTCATGAAATGTATGGTTTGTTTTGGGTTTCATGGTATTTAAATCTGTTTTAAAAAGAATTTCATATCTATTATATTAAATGAATTATGATATTTAATATTATTAGATATCCCTAAGATGATTAAAAATTTCTAATTCTATTTGAGAGTAATTTATAAATTTATTTCATAATTATATTAAAAATGATGAAAAGAATTATCTAATTCAATCTAAAATATAATTTAGTAAATCTTTTTCTATATTATATATTTTGAGGTTGATTTATGATTTTTGAATTTGAAAAGTGAATAATCATTCATAAAAATAATAGTCTAAAGTTTTAATTATAAAGAGATTAGGGCATTATGAATAATTATTCACAAAGCTTAAATATGATTATTGATTTTATTAACTTAGATATAAATTAATAAAATAATAAAGGTGAAAAAAAATATGCCAGGTGGAGATCGAACAGGTCCTAGAGGTTTAGGGGCAAGGACAGGTAGAGGTTTGGGATATTGCGCTGGTTATGACACTCCAGGATATACCAAAGGTCCTGGGATGGGTCTTGGTCGTGGTTGGGGTCGAGGTAGAGGCGGATTTCGAGGCAGAGGATTTGGATATGGAAGAGGTTGGGAATGGGACTATGGATTTCCTTTTTATAGTCGATATGTGCCAGTAGTTCCGTCACAAATAAGTCCAGAGAATCAATTATCTATGTTAAAACAAGAAAAAGACTATTTAGAAACAGAATTAAACAGTATTAAGAGCGCAATAGACGATATCTCGAAAAAAATTACCAATTTGGAAAAAGAAGACTAATTTTATTCTTTATTTTTATATTTTCTAAAAGGTTGATAACAAGATGGCAAAAATTCATGAAAGTTATGAAGATTATTTAAAAGCTATATTTTTGATTTCAAAAAGAAATAAAGGTGGATGGGTATCTAATTCAGAGATTTCTAATTTTTTAAACATTAAACCATCTTCAGTAACCAACATGTTATATAATTTAAAAAATAATGGGTATATTGATTGGAAACCGAGAAAATCTATTAGAATAACAAAAAAAGGAAAAATTATTGCACATAATACAATTAAAAATTATAATTCTTTGGTTAAATTTTTCTCAAATGTTTTAAAGGTAAAAAACGATTCTCTAATAGAAAAATTGTCATGTGAAATTGAACATCATATAAATCCTGAAATATCTAATGCATTAGAAGATTTATTTTCTGATTCTTAAGAAAGTGAAATATACATAATATTCAATTTAAACCACATCATAACTTGTATATTTCTCAATTGCGCGTGTTAACGTTCTAATAGCCAATTCAGCACAATGTTTATGATCCTCAGGTAAACCACCCAAAGCATTTTCAATGTCAATTGGCTTTAAACTTTTTGCATATTCTAATGATTTTCCTTGTATCATCATTGTAGTTTGACATCCTGCCGCTACTGTCGCACCACAACCATCAGTGATAAAATTAGCTTTTATAATTATATCCTTCTCAATTTTTAAAAAAAAATGCATTGTATCTCCACAAGGTCCTTCATAAGCATGCCATACACTTATTTCAGAGCTGTCTGGTTTGCCCCAGTTTTTTGGGTTTTGCATTAGACTAACAATATATTCATTATATCTTCTAATTTCCTCATTTATAATTTCTTTCTGAATTTCCTCAACCCATTTATCTAGATTGTCTGGTGTCATTTTAGTTTTACTTCATGATTTAACAATTATTGATTTATCTTTCTAATATCTCACGAATTTTAGTTACGATTTCTTTAAATGCTTTAGCACTAGCATTACTTGCATTTTTTATAACAAATGGTAAACCTTTATCACCTTGAATTCCAACTTCTAGTTCAAAAGGAATTTTCCCCAATAATAGTATATTGAAATCTTTTACCGCTTTTTCAACACCTCCTGGGGGATAAAGGTTAATATCCTTTCCACAATGGGGGCATTTAAATCCTGACATGTTCTCAACAATACCCAGAATATTTCTCTCCATTATTTGTGCCATACTAATTGTTTTTCGAGCATCCATTAAGGCAACTTCTTGAGGTGTTGAAACAACTATAACATTTTCATCAGGAATTAATTGTAATATATCAAGAGTCTCGTCAGAAGTACCTGGGGGTAAATCACAAATTAAATAGTCTAATTCACCCCAAATCACTTCACCTAAGAATTGCCTTACAGCACTCATCTTCATTGGGCCTCTCCAAATAACGGGCGAATCTGAGTTTTCCAAAAGAGATCCCATGCTCATCACTTTCATATTTAATGGTCCATTAATAGGATAAAATCTTTTCTTGTCCGGATCAACCCTGGGTTTAAGTTCAGGAGGAATCCCCAACATTTTTAGTACATTTGGACCTGTTATATCTACATCGAGGATTCCAACCCTTAACCCAACGCTAGTTAGACTCATTGCAAGATTCACTGCTACTGTAGATTTTCCAACTCCACCCTTACCAGATATAATTACAATCTTATTTTTGATTTTCTCCATGTTCTTTTCAATATTTTCCATTAATGCATCTAAATGCTTCTTTTTTTCTTCCTGAATTGTCTCTTTTAAATTAATATCTGGAATTTCTTTCTTTTCTACAATAATCCACCTCTTTTTCGAATAAAAATAGGTAAATTTAAATAATCTCGAATGTTTTATAATTGTGAATAATTATTCATAATTTATAAAAGTAATTATTTAAATTTAATAAATTGTAAAGGTGGAAAAAAATGGTAATTGTAGCTATTCCTTCAATGAGAGAAGGTGGATTAAATGATGAAATTAGTCCTCGTTTTGGAAGGTGTGCGAGCTTTACATTCATTGAATTAGAAAATGATGAAATTATGGCTGTAAAAACTGTTCCTAACCATGCAGCTAATGCAATGGGAGGTGCTGGTGTGCAAGCTACCCAAATAATAGGTAATAATCATGCCGAGGTTGCAATTGTCGGTTTTTTAGGACCAAATGCTGCAAATGGGCTCAATGCCTTGAATGTAAAAGTCTTCAATGCTCCAAATAAAAAGATGACAATTAAAGAAGTAATTGATTTGTATAGACACGGCAAATTAGAACCAGTGACTGCTGCAAATGTTGCATCTCATTATGGTATGGGTGGAGGACGTGGTATGGGTGGAGGACGTGGTATGGGCGGAGGACGTGGTATGGGCGGAGGACGTGGTTTTGGTGGCAGCGATCGCCCTTAAAAAGTTGAATATAATAATAAAACCGATATTATCGCATGACTACTAGAAAACCAAAAATAGTTTGTATCACAGGAGGTAAAGGAGGGACAGGTAAGACCTTATGTGCTGTTAATATTGCAGTTATGTTCAAAAATGAAGGATATAAAGTGCTACTTTTAGATGGAGATGTTGAGAATCCAAATACATATTTGTTATTAAATGGGCTACTAAAAAATAAGGTCAAAGTTCCCTTTTTCTTACCAAAAATTTTAGAGGATAAATGTGTGAGATGTGGGATATGTGCCCAAAACTGTCAACAACACGCTTTATTGTACATTGATGATTCTATCCCTATCCTAATGTCCTCTCTTTGTTCAGGTTGTAAATTGTGCTTTAAAATTTGCCCAGAAAAAGCAATTGAACCAGATCTTAAAACACTTGGTTGGATTTATTCTTCTGAGGTTAATGGTTTATCACTTTCTATAGGGGAATTGAAACCTTCGGAGGCTCGTTCAGCTGGAATTGTTGAAGCACTTCTTGAAAAAAATATAAAGAAAGATTTGAATGATTTCGATATTATTATATTAGATACAGCCCCCGGAGCGCATTGCGATGTTGAACTTTTAATTGATAGCGCAGATGTGGTAATTCCTGTTACTGAACCAACAAGATTCGGAAAATTAGATTTAAAGAGGATAATGGAATTGATAAAACTATTGCAAAAAGAATATAAAGTTATAGTAAATCGATCGTCATTATTAGGATTTAGAGACCAATTTTTAAAGGAACTACAAGAAGAAAATATAGAAATATTAGGAGATATTCCAATGGATAAAGATATAGTAAAATCTTACTGCCAAGGAACCCCGCTTATGGATAATCATAGTGAATTTAATAAAGAAGGGGCAGGATTCATTGCTTTTACTAATATTTATAATAAATTAAAGAAATGGTTGAAAATAATCGAATAATTAATATGAAGCTGAAGAAATGAAAAGAAAAATAGTTGGAATACTATCAGGAAAAGGAGGTGTAGGAAAAACATCTCTTACTGCTTCGTTGGCAAGTATTGCGGAAAAAGATTCAATGATTAACGTTATCGTACTTGACTGTGATGTTGATGCTCCAAACTTAGCTCTTATTCTTCCTCCCAAAATGGAATCTTCTATTAAAAAAAATGATACTTTTACTACGTTAAAGGCAAAATTCGTGGAAGATCAATGCATTAATTGTAAGCAATGCATCGATGATCACTTTTGTGAATTTAATGCCTTAAATTGGAATTATCAAAATTCGATTCCAGATATTGATTTCTTAAAATGTGAGGGTTGTGGGGCTTGTAAAGTTTTATGTCCGACGCATGCATTTGAAATCTATGCCGTAAAGAGTGGAGAAATTATTTCATATTATAATATTATGGATTTTCCCTTAGTATACGGAAAAACTGAACTGGGAAGTACAACATCTGGTAAATTGGTAACAGATACTAAAGAATACCTAAAATCTCTTAAAGAATTCAAGTCAAGTAATTTGATTTTCATTGATGGACCTCCTGGAATTGGTTGTCCTGTTATTGCGACGGTTGCCAATTTAGATTATGTTATTACAATTTGCGAACCAACTCCATCAGGACTACATGATTTAATTAGAGTAATAGAAGTAATTCAACAGTTTAATATCCCATTTGGAGTAGTAATAAATAAAGCAGATTTAGAGAGCCCCTTTCAAGAAGAATTTAAGAAATATATTAGCGATACAAATTATGAAATATTAGGTAAAATCCCTTTTGATTTAAAAATCCCGGAAGCAATGTCTTTTGCAAAAACAGTTGTAGATTTTGCTCCAGATTCTATAGCAAGTCTAGCTATTAAAGATATTTATAAAAATTTAAAAGAATTATTATGGAATCATAGTTAAATATGCTCTTTAACAAGATAAAACACTTTATCAGAATTACATTTAACACATTTAACCTTTTTATCTATTGATGCAGTAGCATCTTCCCATTCATGATTACAATTTAAACATCCATATCCAACAAAACTTATTCGATAATCAACATTACCCCCAAAAACTTTGATCAACTTTCCTTCAATTAGGGCTAATGTATTTTTTCGATGAGCATTTTCAAGAATTCTAGAAAATGTGGGTTGACTAATTCCCATTTTTTCTGCAGCTGCTTTCTGATTCAAACCAATATAATGTTTAAGTCGCATAGCTTCAAATTCTGCAACAGTTAGAGTTACTGAATCTTCTGAGGTGGGAACTTCAGTTGAAAAATATACGTTATTAGGGGGTTGACTAACCCATCTTCGATGTCTCCTTCGTCCTATATTAAATCACCAATATTAAAATTATGACTATGGTTTTAGAAATTTAGTAGATAACCATTATTAGTATAGTTAACTATTTTGATTTTTAACATTTACTAATGATGAATAATTTTCTGTTGATCTTGAATATAATTTATCAAATAGATTTATTATTAAATAATCTATATATTGAATAATTATTCATTAAATTTAAATTTTATAAAATCCTCTTAATAATTAAGAAGAAGATTATACGTAAGTTAAAAAAAAATGAAAATTGCTATTAGTTCAGATTCAGAGAATGTTTGTGCACACTTTGGCAGGGCACCAGAATTTACTTTTATAACAATTGAAAACAATCAACTAGTAGAGAAAAAAGTGCTTCAAAATCCTGGACATAGTGTAGGAAGTATACCTCAATTTGTAAATGAACAAGGAGCAAAATGTATGATTACAGGTGGTATGGGGCACAGAGCTCAAGGTTTCTTTAACCAGTATGGAATAGAAGTTATTATGGGGATTTCTGGTAAAATAGATGATGTTATTAGAAAGATATTGGATGGTACATTAGAGGGTGGAGAAAGTCTTTGTACTCCAGGAGGAGGTAAAGGTTACGGTGTTGAAAAGATCCATACTGAAGCTGATGACAATCATGAACACCATCATCATCATTAATTAAAGAGCGTATTATTATAAATATGAATTTGAATTATTAATCTTTCGAAATTAAAATACTTCTAGATAATGGATGCAATAGAGAGGTGTTTTTAATTAGTTTTGGATTTTTGGCAGTAATATATAATCATTTTTCTCTTACAATCGTCATAATTACAAAGTAGGTTTAGAGGGAAGAATATGTCTGATAAGGAATTAGAGAGAATTAGAATGGAAAAAGCCAAAATGTATATTAAGATACACTCAATGCCTAAAGATATTATTGAAATTCATACGATTGATGATTTTAATAAATTACTTAAAAATTTTCCAGATAAGATTATTATTATAGATTTTTGGGCAACTTGGTGCGCACCATGTATGGTCTTTTCTCCTATATTTAAAAGACTACAACAAGAATACTTAAACGATTTTATTTTTATTAAAGTCAATGTAGATGAAAATCAAATTTTAGCTAATTCTTATAGAATTACTGGAATCCCCACAACATTACTCATCAAAAATGGTAAAATCCTCAATAAAATTGTCGGAGCAACAACTTATAATAAGATGAAAATAATTCTTGAGGAGCTTAACAGAAATTTTGAAAATATACATAAATAAAAAACTAACATTTCTTTTTAAGTTTGAATCTTTTTGAAGGAGGCATATAGACATCTTAATTATTTTAGTAAGTTCTAATTATATTGATTACTACCAAAGATCTTTTTTAATAACTCCATTAGGTAGCATATTATCCGGATGGTATTCACCACTTTCTTCCATTTGATATCTTACGCAGTTTTTATTACCTATTAAACAAAATTCTTCAACCCATTTAGGATCTAATTTACCATTATCAACGAAACTTTTAATGGGACAGACCAGATACCATTTACATATCTTATTTTCAGTATTCAAACGTATTTCTAGTATTTAGTTTAATCAAGATAATATTAAGAAAAAAAAAATTTTAATAATTAATAAAAAATTTACTTTCTAATTTGTACTTTAGGAGTAATTGGAGAAGCTCCACCAAAATTTGTAATCACAGGACAATGAGTGAAAACTTTATCCATTAATTCATTAATTTTCTCTTCGGAAGCATTAGCTTTTATTCTTATAACAGGTTCAAGTTTATCATAACCTGCAATTTTTGAGTCATCAATTCCAAAGATCGCTCCTAAATTGATATGCCCACGGGAAAAAACTTTCATTTCTTCTATTTCAATATTCATTATCTTAGCCCAAAATCTAGTCACTGCAATAATACAAGCACCAATAGAAGATAAGATGACTAATAATGGTGATGGCCCCTTATTTGAACCATCCAATCCACCAGGAGCATCTATAAGTAATTCAAAAGGATCTCCTCCGGGATTTCCCATTATACAGTTAACTTGCATACCTTCAGGTAACATTTCACATTCAATATTGAAATTCTTTTCCCCTGCATTCCAATCTACTTTTATAGCATCATAAGTTTCTTTAAAACTTGGCATATGAATTCAACTTTTCTTGTTTTTTTTGTACTTTAATGAGTGTGAGCATGTTCAGAGTTATTTCCACAACTAGATTCATTTAAAGGTTTTAAATGGCCATCAATAAATAATTTTATGTTATCTTCAATAGTTCCATTAACTCCTTGATATAAATTTATTTGGACTTGTTGAAAACCCATAAATGGACGCATTCCAATACCTGTCAGAATCATATCTGTTACATCTCTCTGTTTCATATTCATAACAGGTTCCATACAACCTGTATGCCCTTGATTAGTTATAATAAAACTTTTTCTAAAACTACTATTATCTAAAATTTCTACACCCATAAAGTATGGACAATGCCCAAAGTGAGCAGATATATTATCTGATAATTCACTTCCTTCAGCAGGAATTCCTACTATCCGGATCATTTTTCTCACACTTTCTTTTTTATTAAATAATTATTCATTTACAATGAATTATTTAATTAAAATAGATCTTATTATATATATTTTATGAATATATATTCATAATCTTACCCTTACGAAACATATAATATTCGGATTTTATCGTTAAATTAATTATTCATATCTAAATGAATAAAGCTTTCGTATATTCTGCACTTAAACACTTATTTTTCAGTATGATGTTCGACTTGTTTAAATATGATAATTTATAAATATTAAATGAAGAAAAATTTGTTATCAGTTAAAATAAAAAAATGGGATTTGAATTCGATATGAATCAAATTTATAAATGAGAGGTGGTCATTATTTATAAAAAAATTTTACTTGCTATTGATGAATCCGTACAATCTACGAGAGCTATTGAGAAAGTAATTGATTTTCAAAAAGGTTGGGATTGTAAGGTTGTTTTATTACATTCTGTGAAGCATGATAAGATTCCTACAGAGTTATTCCCGATTTCTTTTGTTCCTCCAAAAATACATCGGAATTTAGAAGAATTTAGTAAAAAAGTGGGAGAACGATTTTTAAAGGAAAGAAAAGAAATATTTAGTAAAACTGGTTTATCTATTAAAACTCGTTTAATTGAAGATGAGGAACCTGAAGTATATATAAAAAAAATTGTGGAGCAAGAAAACTTCGATCTTGTAGTTTTAGGAAGTAATGATGAACACTCGAAGTTGAAAGAGATTTTACTAAGAAAAGTTTCTAAAGAAGATATGAAAAACTCTCCTTACGATGTTTTAATAGTAAATTAGAGATATTTCTTCATATTTTAAAAAGAATGTTAATAAATTTCTACCTAATTATAAAAATATTTCAATCGTACAAATAATATAACCAATGTAGAAAATTTAATAAAATCGATGTTGGGTGTAGTATACACCTCAATCTTATAGAAAATTCAGAAAAATACCCTCAATTATCCCAAAATCGAAATAGGTTAGCAAACGTTAAAAAAGAAATCTAAGAATTTGTTGTTTGAGATTGTACTTTAGTAAATATAAAAGAAGTAATTTAAACTAATAATCATCATTACTATCGGTGATTATTTATGAAATATGTGTATGGTCCTGTTCCAAGCAGGAGATTAGGAAGGTCATTAGGAATTGATCCTATTCCATCAAAAACTTGTAATTTTCAATGTATTTATTGTCAGTTAGGAAAAACAACTAACTTTACCAATGATCAAAAGAGTTATATTCCAAAAGATAAAATACTTACTGAAATGGAAGAAGCAATTAGGCTTTATGAAAATAAATTTGATTATATCACTTTTGTTGGGAGTGGGGAACCAACTCTATGTCGAGATTTGAATGAATTGATCTTAAAAGCTAAGGATTTATCATTAAAACCTATTTGTGTTATAACAAACGGAGCATTATTATGTAAAAGAGACGTTAGGAATGTATTGATGCATGCTGATGTTGTTTTACCTAGTTTAGACGCGGGAGATGAAAAAATGTTTATTAAAATAAATCGGCCTCATCCACAAATTAAATATGATTCTGTTATTGAAGGTTTTATAGAATTCAAAAAAAAATTTAAAGGTAAATTTTGGGTAGAGATTATGATAATGAAAGGAATAAACGACTCTAAAGAAGAATTATTAAAAATAAAACAAAAATTAGATTTAATAAAACCTAATAGAATTGATATAAATATTCCTATAAGACCACCAACAGAAAAATGGGTAAAAATGCCTGATAAAAATATTATTTCTACCTTGAACGAAGTCTTTAGCAATTATACAAATTTTAATTTTCCTGAAATGGGAGAATTTGGCTTTTTTTCATCTAATTTCGAAAAAGAATTGTTAAACATTATCGAAAGACATCCCATGAGACAGGATCAAATTATCAAAACTTTTTCTTCTAACAGTTTCAAAAAAAATGAGATATTAATCCAACTAAAAAAACTTGAATCAGAAAAAAAAATTATGAAGTCTATATATCATAGAAATGTTTTCTGGAAACTTATTTGAATAATACAAAAAAAAATTAAATCCAATTAGATCTTATTTTTATAATTTTGATGACTACTTTTCTTTTAAGAAATATTACATAGAGATTGTTCGATTATTATTTGATTTACCGAATGATGTGCTGTAGTTTTCATTCTTAGCCATATATAATTCGACACATTTAAATATTTTATCTTATATTTATTAATCGTGAGAATGAAGATTATTAAATCTAATAAAAAAGAATTGAATCGAATTTTATTCGGGATCATAAAGAACAACAATCAGAAAAAGAGGTGCGTTATATATACAGAAAAAGATTATTAAAGCAATTGTAAAGCAAGCCCCTTGTGATGTAATAAAAGATGAATATAAGTATAGTATACTTCAATGGCGATATCAGAAGAAATTAGACTGCTTATTAGAAAGATTACAAAAAAAATGTAAATAAACATCCTTTTAGAAAGTAATTGTTTGGCAATTTATCTCTGAACTCATCGAATTCTGTTTTTTTCTGTTGTTCTTTATCTCTTGAATAGTATTTAATTTAATTAAAATAATAAAAGAGGTGGTTTAAAAAATGTCAAGGGTTAAAAATGTTACAAATATAATAGAACCTGTAGTGAAAGAGAATGATTTTAGGGTTTGTATCGAATTAGACAAAAAGCTAAGATCAAAAGTTAAGTTTACTGCTAAAGAACTTTCAAGTAAGTATTATCCTTATGATGCCTTATGTTGGGCACTTGCAGAATTTCAAATGATTTTTGAAAAAGGTGATAAGGGATTTTCTGAACAAGATGTTATTAACCAGGCTGAAAAAATAATGGATTCTTCTCTTAGTTATAAAGAAGTGTGTTGGCTTATTTCAATGTTGAAAGTATACCTTGAAGAAACGAATTTATATCCATGAACAAATATTAAGCAGTAGAGTTGATTAGATATTATGGGAAAATGCCTCTTAATTCAATTGCTTTAACGATTCTTGATACAGCAATAATGTAGGCAGCAGTTCGGAGGTTAATATTTTTATGTTTTGACAACTTATATACTTCCTCAAACGTTTTCAACATAATCATTTTTAACTCTTTATTTATTCGATCTAAATCCCAGAAGTAAGCATGAATATCTTGCACATATTCAAAATATGAAACACAAACACCCCCAGCATTAGCAAGAATATCAGGAACCACATGAATGCCTCTCTCAAATAGAGTCTTGTCTGCATTAGGAGTAGTAGGTCCATTTGCTCCTTCTAGAACGATTTTACAGTTAATTTTCTTAGCATTAGCTTTCGTTATTTGATTTTCAAGAGCAGCAGGAATTAATATATCACATTCTATTGCGAGTAAATCATCATTTGTAATTAATTCATACCTCTCTTCCTCATAATCTATTAAATAGTTGCCATTACGAGTCCATTTTAATATTTTACCGATATTTAATCCCTCTGAATCAAAAATACCTCCAGTAATATCTGATATAGCAAGTACCTTACAACCTTCTTTATATAATAAATCAGCAATAGTACCTCCTACGTTTCCAAATCCCTGTATTACAACTCTCTGAGATTTAAGATCTAAATCCAGTTTCTCACACATTGCTTCAAGTACATATAATAATCCCATACCAGTTGCAGTTTCTCTTCCAACTGATCCTCCAATTTCTATTGGTTTACCGGTCACAACACCAGGTATAGCCCTGCCTTTGTTCATACTATATGTATCCATAATCCATGCCATAATCTGAGAATTAGTATTTACATCTGGGGCAGGGATGTCAATATTAGGTCCGATAATATTTATTATTTCAGAAGTGTATCTCCTTGTAAGGCGTTCTAATTCATTCTTTGATAATTTTCTAGGATCAACCCGAATACCTCCCTTTGCTCCACCAAGAGGTAGATTTAGAAGACTACATTTCCAAGTCATCCAAGTTGCTAATGCTTTTACTTCATCGAGATACACATTACTCGCAAACCTTATTCCTCCTTTACCGGGGCCGCGAATGGTTGAATGATGAACTCTATATCCTTCAAATATTTCAAGTTTACCATCATCCATTTTAATTGGAATGGATACAATAAGCGAACGCTCAATCCTTTTAAGAAACTTCTTTAAATTTTCACTTAATCCAATTTCATCAGCGACAATATCGATTTGTTTTTTCGCCATTTCAAATGGGTTTTTTTCGATAAACTTTTCTTTCGCTACAATCTTAGAGATTTGATTTATAATAACTCTAAGTTTTGGATAAACCAATTCTGTCTGATCTTTTTCTTTATTTTCTAACATTTTCAAATAAGTTTCATATACAATTTCATTAACTTGGTTATAATTCCAGATTTAATTTAGATTACAATTATATAAAACAGATTGACTTTTACACCACCAAAGCTCAAATTATTTGATTGTATGATATACAACATTGAAATCTATTCTGATAAACAATTACAATTCCATTTACGTTCTATTCTTTGTTTTAATATAATTTCAGCATCTTTTTCACTTAACTTCGTCTTTGAACAAATAGGATTATATTTCAAATCTTTTAGATCCAAATTTTTATCACAATTCCATTGGTACTCTCTCCGGTCATCATAAAATAAAGCACCAAAAAATATAGAATGATCTTCACATAAATGACATATGTTCCTAGCATAAGAATATACAATTCCGCATTTTGGACATCTAATCAACATTATTATTACTCCAATCCTAAAGGTAAATACAAATTTGATCTATTTATCATATTATTATTTCATTTTTTCTCTATGGAAAATATAGTAATAATAGGTTAAAAATATATTCTAGGTGGGTTTTAAATGGGATTGAAATATAAATAAAGTATAATGATAATCTATTGAAGTTAAACTTAAATAATATTGGTTTTTTCTCTTTAATAATGCCTAATATTGAATTAAGTAATATTGTTAAGAAAAAATTGGATAAACTAAAGCAAATTTCTGGGAGTAAAACTTATTCAGACACAATTAATTTTTGTTTACTTCAGGTAGAATTATTAAAACAAAACCAAGAACTCTTGAAAGAAATAAAACAAAGGCAGGACATGTTGATTGAAATTAAAGAATTTCTTAACAAAAGAAATTTTACAGAGATTTTTATTCAAATAATAAATGAAATTTTACATTTGAGTGATTCAGATAGAAAAAAGCTTCTGAAGACTGTTAATTAAGCAAACAAATTTCATTTGGAATTGAGTTTTTTAATTTAAAATTCTTAATTTAATAATTATTTGATATTGGTTGTAATAGGATTTTCTGTAATTTCACCCTTATTTTCTAATATCATTTTTGTTTCTTATGTTTAAATCATTAACAATTTCAGATCCAAGAAAATTATCTTTAAAATTTCTAATTATTTTTAAAACAAAGCTAGAGGAACATCTTTAAGAATATCTACAGTGGTATAATGATTTTTCCCACCAGTTCTTAAATAATCCATTGCGTTTTCAATACCTCCAATAGTCAAGTGGAATGTTGGAATGATTTTTGCAATTTTCATTTTAGTCCAGGTCATCCAATCATCCCTGACAGGTTCGGGGTTTAACCAAATCACATTTTTTTTAAAATGTTTGGCAATTTCATTTATATAATATAATCCTGGTTTCTTATTACTTGCATCATCATAAATAGCACCATGTGGAGTAACTAATTCGCTACGATGCATTGTTTGATCTCCTACTATTATTACTCGATAAGAATCATCGTATTTTTTTAGAAAATCCTCGAATTCTATCCCTTCATCTGGGTTTCTTGCAGCATTTTCATATAAATAATTATAAATACAATTATGAAAGTAATAGTATTTAAAATCTTTCCAATGAGATACATTATTCGCAGCAGAAAACAAAAGATTTGCTTGATGAATATAAATATCCATCGTTCCACCGACATCCATCAGTAATAAAAGCTTTATGTTATTCTTTTTCTTTTTATTGAAGATCAGCTCTATGTCACCCCCATTACGCCCAGTTTCATGGATTGTCTTTGGAAGATCCAACTCATTTTTTTTCCCAATCTCGTCTAATTTTCTTAGACGTTTTAAAGCAATTTTGATTCGGCGTGTGTCTATAACTAAGTCTTTACGATAATCTTTAAATATCCGTTTCTGAGCTATTCTCACTGCATTTTGCATACCATAGTCGCCAGCAATTTTAAATCCCTCTATATTTAACCCTGAATGCCCAAATTTCGATTGTCCTTGTGTACCAATCCACATATTTCCAAAATTATGTTCCCCATCCTGTTCTTTCATTAACTTTCTGAATTGTTTTTCTAATTCTTCAGGACTCATATTTTCAAAAAATTCCTTTAACATACCGGGCATCTGAAAGATAGATATATTTGTTTGAAGCCATTCCCAAATTTCTTGTTTTATGTCTTCAGGAAAATCTAACCCTGCGTCTTTGAAATAGTTAACAAAAGCAATGTCATAGATATCAAAATGGTGCTCATTCTTACAAAGTATTGAGCGAGAAATATAATAAAAATCAACTGTGTTTTTTATTAATCCCTTATCAAGTGCTTCTAATAAGGTCATAAATTCTGTAATGCTAACCGGTAATATTTCCTTTAGGTAAAAAAAATAATCTAGAAACATTGAAATTAAAAATTTAAGTTGGAAATTTTAATTTTTCTATTTTTCTTAATTAATCTAAATTTAGTATTTTCTTTTCTACTTTTTTCTTTTTGAATATATCTATAGAGAAGACAAAAAAGTAAGCAATATATTTGTGAGGTTTTCTTATTTTATTAATTAGAAAAAAAATTCTATAAAAAACAACAATTAGTATTGAAAGAAAAGGAGATGTAAATATTAAAAAAAGTGAGTTAAAAATTAAAATTAATTTAAAAAAAAGTGAGTTTAAAATTAAAATTAATAAAAGTTGGCTAAGGCATAATCGATTGCTTTTGTGGCATCTACCATTCCATTTCCATAATATTGATCCCATCCAGAAGCACCTAAATCTATAGCAGTATTATAAATGCACTCTCGAACAGCTTCAGGGCGATCACTTCCCGTCATTTGATAAATCTCTGAAGAGGCAGCTAAAATCAAAGCACAGACTCCAGCAACTAATGGACACGCATAAGAAGTTCCATTCCCTGTATAATACCCATTATCTAAATCAGTACTGGTTATTTGTGTTCCTGCAGTCACGACTCCATAACCTTGATCATATCCATAACAACTTCCCCCATAATATTCTTCTTCAGGATATCCTGAAATTGTCCAACGATTATAAGTATCAGAACCTACTAATGTAAGATCATAGTATAACGCACCAACAGGAATTACATAATCATAAAAAGCAGCGGGATAATGTATGTCTGTAATGGAGTCACCCCAAGAATTCCAATTACCAGAAGCAACACATAAGGTTATACCTGCTTGGTATGCAGCTTGACATTTTTCTTCGACTTCATCCGCCCATACATTGTAATTTATAATCTCATTAGTAAAATACCCTAAACTCATAGAGATTACGTCTACTTCGTTGTCTATTCCCCATTGAATTGCCGATCCCAGTTGAGTGATAAAATCCATTGTGCTCCAAGTATAAATCTGTGCGATATAAAGTGATACTTCAGGAGACGCACCTATTATACCAATTTCATTATTTATCGCACCTATAATTCCTGCACAATTCGTTCCATGTCCTTCAGTATCTTCAGGGTAATTATCTTCATGCTCAAAATCCTCACCTAGTTCATAGTTATCAGCTAAATCATCGTGATCTAAATCCATACCCGTATCAATAACTAATACTTTAATATCATCCCCTGTGGTAAGATCCCAGCAACTTTCTGCATTTATCTGGTCAACCCCCCAATCAAGACCTTGCGCATTACTATTCGTCACGTTCCATGTACTGAATTCCACAATATCGGAATAATATTGAGTAGTATCATAATATCCTCGTACTTGTATCGAATGATCCTCTCCCTCAGGTATATGGAGAGCTGTATCCCCTGAAATGGATTGCCACCCATTGCCATTAAATAAGTTGTATTCTATCTGGGTTAATGTATCAGGCGAAATATCAAGCATCACATATTCGGTATAATCTTTATCTGGTCTCGGAGATATAAGACTAATTCCTTGGGTAAAAGTAATATCACAATATGAAGTATAAATGAAATTGGAACCTATAGGAAAACTAAATGGTGGGATATAGAACCACCCTGTACACTGTGCTTGATATTGCACTTTAAGATTGTCTACATCGGCTTGATTTCCCACAAAAGTAAATGTATTCGTAGCCCACCCAGTCAAAGGTGGTCCCGGTGTAGGTTGACGTGGAAGATTAACCGTTTGCCAATCGCTCCATGTATTATTCCAAAATATTCGGACTTTTGGATTAGTATCACCGCTACTTCCACCATAGGTATGGACTTCAATTTTTGATACGGTGCCAACGAATTCAATGCTATCATCCATCTTAAACTCTTCAATATCTCCATTATAGTCAAAGTTTGCAAATATTCCGATATCATCTCCAGGTTGAGGGTTGATTACTTCTTCATTTAAACGACTCCAGTGTGGTTGTGGATAGAAAAGCCACTCATTAATATAACCATCATTATTTGGTCTGCACGACTCGGTAATCTCGGTAGTAGGTTCATATATCACTTCACAGAAGAAAGCATCTAAATTATTTGATCCTATAGGAAAACTAAATGGCGGGATATAGAACCACCCTGTACACTGTGCTTGATATTGCACTTTAAGGTTGTTTACGTCAGATTGAGTGCCCTCTACTTCAAATGTGTTTACAAACCAATCTGGAGTCGGTAGCCCCGGAAAAGGATTACGGGGTAGATTTACAGTTTGCCATTCAGTCCAGTCTCCATTCCAATATATAGAGACTTTTGGGTTTGAATCCCCAGTACTGGCACCGTAGGTGTGAATTTTAATCTCAGAGACTAATCCTACTTGTTGTATAGAATTATCAATCCTAAATTTCTCGATTTCACCATGATAGTCTGAAGTTGCAATAACATAAACGTCATCTGGAGGATCTGATTCATCGTCACATTCATTTAATTTGTTCCAGTGAGGGGTAGCAGTAATCCAAGTTGTTTGGATATCATCGTCAGGTAATGCGATTGCTACTAACGTATCAGCCGTCTTAGGTGATGGTTCTTGTAGAGGTTGAGATTCATCCACACTTGGTTTTATGAGTGGTAATGGTGTTAAAGCTCCGATAAAAGCTAATACTACAAGTAATACTATTTTTGACCTATTTTTTTTCAAATTTAAAATCATATTTTTCATCTATTTGATTTTTTATTTCTTTTGGTTAGATATCATCTAATTTTTGCACAAATTGACAATTATGAAAAAATTAGATTTCAAATAATGTTAACAAGGAATATATTTAAACCTATTGATAGCACCTTTTTGCTTTAAACCTATTGTCAGGATGAAATTTGGGTTGTTAAAAAATTAAGTGATTGTGTTTAACTCTTTCGCTGACTCTCAATCTTTTTTAAACGTGAAGTATTCGTCCCATATATCTTGATATCTTCCAGATCACCTATCAAGCTTCTTAAATTCTGATTGAAATTAGTCAATCAGCTATGTTATGCCCATAAATACGAGGAAATCGTGGTTCATAACCAAAATTGCTTGATAAATGAGAGTATTATCTTTAAAAAACGATGGCTTAAACTGTATACAGTCTGAGAAATTGATGTTTTAACTATTGCTAGTTAACAGCTTTTTCATTCTTTTTATTTATTCACTTTTAATGAACATCTTTGGCTTTTTAGGGAATATAAATCTAATGATGGAACTTATAAGAGATTTAGAAAATAAATTTAATGAAAATTTTGATATTTTTTTAAAAAATAATAACCGATTCTAATTCATGAAGGAAATTTGAGTTTCTCAAGAGCAATTTCAAGATCTTTCTCTTTCTTTATTAAAACTCCAAGAAATGGAATATTTCTGCGTAATTCTTCAATAGTAATTCCACTTTTCAATAATACTCCAATCCAATCAAGAAGTTCAGAAGTAGAAGGTAATTTGCGCATTTTTGTTATAGCTCTCAATGCATAAAAATGATTTAGACATTGTTCTAATAAGTTTTGTTTTAAGTTTGGATAATGAAGGTTGCAAATATCTGCCATAAAGCTTTTAGAAGGAAATTCAATCCAATGAAATACACATCTTCTCAAGAATGCATCAGGGAGTTCTTTTTCGTTATTAGAAGTAATTATCACTATTGGTCTGGTTTTTGCTTTTATAAATTCTTTCGTTTCTTTGATATAAAACTCCATAACATCTAATTCCTGGAGTAGATCGTTTGGGAATTCAATATCTGCTTTATCAATCTCATCTATAAGAAGTACGACCTGTTCCTCAGAATCAAAAGCTTCTCCTAATGGCCCAAAAGTAATATAGTCATGAATATTATCAACATTACGATCTTCGCAACCAAATCTACTATCATTCAATCTCTGAACGGTATCATACATGTAGCATCCGTCAATAGCTTCACTTGTACTCTTAATATTCCAGATTATCAATTTTTTACCTAAGCTTAATGCTATTGCATGAGCTAACATGGTTTTTCCTGTTCCAGGCTCTCCCTTTACTAATAGAGGGCGTCCCAGAGCAATAGATACATTAACAATATTTCTGAGTTGTGGGTCTGCTAAATACTTAACAGATTCTGTTTTAATGTCTCCTCTAAATTTATTAAAAGTAGCATCCATAATTAATCAAAATTATTGTAAAATTAAATAATTTTTGAATTCGCTCACTAATATTTGTTCATTTAATTTAGAATTTTATAATAAGCATTATTATTATAAATTTTAAACATGCAGAATAGCAACTATTTAATATTCAAAGGGTTCTATTAAAAAAAATAATCATTTGTATTTAGTATATTTAACTGTTTTCAGTATATTCTTTAATACTCCTGCAGAAAATCCCTTATCTTTTAATCTTTTTTGAACATTGAAAAAACTTAAACCCTTAATAATATCAATACTATTTTCCTTTGAAATCTCGATGCCAATTTCAAATGATTGAGTTTTAGTAGTGTATATTATTTGTGTTAATTCATCAAATCGAGGAATTAGAAACTTTTCTATTCTCTCACTAAACTTTGGGGAAATTTCTGGTGAAACTGACATCAAATCCAGACACTCTACTAAAGCATTAATTTGATTTTCATTTAAGGTGATTATACCATATTCTTTACTTTTACTCTTAAACTCATTATTTATATAAATTTTATTTTCTTTGATAAAATTATACTTATATTTATTTTCAACCATATTATTCTTCTTTTAAATTTTATAATAATAGATTATGTTTGATAAGATCAATAAATAATAATTTATTTCTGTTTTTTTTTTTACTTTATATCAATTGGTTTTTCTTTTCTACGATTTAATTAAATTCATTGTATTTTTAAGTTCTTTTATTCTTGCTCTTAATGTTACTTCTGTTATTTTAGCTGCGTTAGCTACTTCAGTTTGAGTCAGTTTTTTGCCTGAATTTTTTGCTGATAGATATATTGATGATGCTGCAAATCCTTTTGGATCCTTCCCAATTAAAGATAGACCCTGTTTTGAAGAATTAGAAACTAATTTTAAAGCATTCTTTTGGATCTCCATTGAAAGTCCTAATTCATTTCCAAATTTAAATATTAACTGTTTAATACTAATAGGCTTAAAACTTAGATTTAGTTCAGGTAACACCTCCCTTAGGATTAAACTTAGACTATGGATTATGGTTTTACGAGGAATCATAGACACATCACTAATTTCTTCTAATATCTTTGGAAATTCATGTACTCTAATAGCTACATATAGAGATGCAGCAATAAATCCTTCTATAGAACGTCCCATAGTTAACTTTTTCTTTGCTATAAGAGAATATATTTTCCAAGCTGTTTCATGAATGTACTCAGGAACATTCAATTTAGATACAAGTTGTTTCAATTTTGGTTTAGCTTCCCAGAAATTTCTCTCGATACTTGAAATTAAAGAGTTTTGAATTTTAGATAGTCGTAAGAATAGAGTTTTTTTTTCAATGTCGATATAATTTCCTTTATAATCCAATTTATCTTTAGAAAGTATGGTTCTTGATCCAAACTCTCTCCATCTTGGTTCAGTCTGCTTTCTATTATCTACTTCCTCTTTATTATAAGCTCTTCTTTCATTTTCGACCAAATGGATATCTAATATCAATCCACAGTTCAAACAGACTTTATTACCATTTTTATAATCAATGTCTGGCTCTTTGCAACATAATTCTTCTAAGGGCTTATCCTTTTCCAAATATTCTTTATAATTTTTCACTTGATTATTCATCCATACTTCTTTTATACATAAAATTTTATCATGTCTTTTGAGTTGTTCAAATAGAAATTAAACTTAATAAACTTATTTAATATTTAGTAAAAAAAATTATCCAAACAATTAGATTACCCAGAAATTAAATTTTATTTTTAAAATTGAGAGAGAAAGCTCTTTTTTTCTAATTCTGCCATTAAAATAACTTCCTTCAATTTCTCCTTTATGAAATATTTAAAAAAAGTTTATATAATTAAGTAATAAACCATAAATTATTCTTTTAAAAAAATTACATTATATGTGTTAAAAATGTCAAAAGAAAATGAGATGTTGGAAGAATTAAAAAAGATTCGTGAACTTCTTACTCCTGTACCAGAACCAGAACCAGAAAAACCTAAAAATCTCGCTGCTGAATTTTTACAATTCATCAAAACTCACAAGATACTTGGACTTGCTTCTGCATTCATTATCGGCCTTGCTATTAACGCGCTTATTTTATCATTGGCTGAAGACATAATAACACCAATTATAGGAATATTCATACCTGATTTTGAAACGATCCAGGACTGGAGAATTGGTGTATTTGGTATTGGAAATTTCGTAGCAAATATAATTAACTTCATAATTATTGCTTTTATAATATTTTTAATAGTTAAATACGCTGCAAAATTGGGGATTGAATAATCATATTCATTCCTTCTTTTTTTTAATTAAAAATTTGACCAAGAATAGTCACCGAACAAACAGCATAAGCTCCTCCTAAATTATGAGCCAAACCAATTTTTGCATCGGGAGCTTGTCTTCCTTCGGTCCGTCCTTGAAGTTGTTTAGTGACTTCTTGAACCATTCTACAGCCAGTACTTCTAATTGGATGCCCATATGATTTAAGTCCACCGCTCGGATTCACTGCAGTCTCTCCATCCCAGTTAAAGGTTCCGTTTTCTAATTCTTCAGCTGCATTCCCATGCTCACAAAATTGCATATTAAATGGGAAGAATTCGAACTATTCCATATATTTAGAATTGGAGCTTTCATCGGAGATTTAATAACATTTATTGTTGTTGCTTTTTATTAGTCAAGTTTACAGCACGATTGGGAATCGAGTAAAAAACACCTTTATTTAATATTTTTTTTTTAATTTTTATGAAGAAATGGTATAAATTTAATCTACTTGACCTAAAATATTGATTAAAGAGAATATATTCAATTAATGGGTTAATAAACTTTCTATTGTAGGATCAAGTCAAACTCTTTCGTATAGAGTGCTGTATTTTAGTAATTCTTTCAATCTTTCTTTTGAAACTTGATCCCAAGTGAACCTCCATTCCCAATTATTCCCTAATCTCCCAGGATAGTTCATTCTAGCATTATCTCCTAACCTTAAAAGATCTTGTAAAGGGATTACAGCCATTTCTGCTACAGAGCTCCATGCGAGACGAATTAAATCTCCTACAATATCCTTTCCATCTGAATTTGTATAGTCAAGCACAAATTGTTTAATTTCATCAGGAACATCCTTAAACCATGCCTTAGTAGTTTGATTATCATGCGTTCCAGTATATACAATTGTATTATGCTGAAAATTATGGGGTAAATCGTTGTTTTTTATGGTATCTTTTTCTACATCCATAAAAGCAAACTGTAAAACATGCATACCAGGAAATCCTGTTTCTTCAAGTAAAGATTTAACTTCTGGGGTAATAATCCCTAAATTTTCTGCTATGATTGGGAGAGTTCCTAATTCATTTTCCATGGTTAAAAAGA
>JBHLOJ010000163.1:1194-5231 GCA_048940605.1 Promethearchaeota archaeon | reverse complement strand
TTTTTTTCGTTATGTTGTGGGCATGTTCATCGCGTCTTTGATGTTACTTGTTGTGCTTAAACCAAATGATCCTCTCCCATGGAATTGGGTTCTATTGCTTGTCTTTTCTACACTTCTAATTTTCATATGTCATTTTTGGGTTGGTTGTTGGGGATTAGTCGCAGGGGGAATTGGTTTTCTTAACTATATCTAAATCATTTTTTGTTTATAAATAATCAAAAGTAGGATAAAATAATAGTATTATATGGTTTAAGAATGATGAAAAAATTAAATAAAGTATTGATTTGCTGCAACATCTTAATTTTGGTTTCTTTCCCGTTAGTATTTGATATATGTTTAAATGAGAGTCTTAATAATCCATTAGATTTTCACTATAATACTCAGAAAAATAGTGAGATTCCTGATTTACCTCACATGTCAAGTCAAAAAAGTAACTACGAAATAATAGAAGATGTCTTTACAGAATTATTAAATCAATATTCAACTCAGGGTTACTTTTCTCAAGTCTATGAACCATCATTACAAGCAACGTATTATGCTCTTTATGTTCTTGATTCCATTGGAAAGTTAGATCAGATCAATCAAACAGAAGTTACTGAATATATTATAGCTCATTATGATTATAATACTCACATTTTTTCGGATCAATATTCAAATAGATATCTAAATAATTACCATTATTATTATCCACTAACTACATTATTAGAGGTTAATTGTTATGCGATCCTGTCCTTAGAAATTCTGAATAATTTGGATCTATTGGATCTACAGATTACAATAGATTATATTTGGAGTTGTTACAATCCAATCACATCAGGATTTATAGGACAGCCTTATGACTCTTCCTTACCCGATCCTTTTAATATTTCTACATTAGATAATACTTTTTTCGCTATTGTAACATTGGATCACTTGATGAGTGACTGGTTAGGATTTAGTGAGGAGAAGAACGATTTAATACAATTTATTAACTCTCTACAAGTCATTGATGATACTGATTGGGGATTTGGAGCTTTTCTCAATGACCATAGTAGTGATTTTAAATCTATCTATACACTATTTGAATCAATCTTTTCTTCATATTATGCTATTAAGAGTCTTCAAGTATTTGAAATGCAAGAGAGTATTAATCTGAATATTTTTAATCAATATTTGGAGAGTTTATATTACCCAGATGACTTTCAATTTAGATGGGGAGAATATTATAGTGAACTTAATTTAGTTATTTCAGCTATTTGCTTAGAACTCTCTGATCTAACTGGGTTAAGCACCATAGATCAATCTGCTGTCGCTAATTTTGTTTTAAATAACCGCAACTCCATTGGGAATTGGGATCGAGCAATTGCCATAAGCGGGGATCCTTCCTATAGAGAAATACATGAATTAATTGACACATTTCAGATTGTTCGCTGTCTAAAAGGAACAGAAGATATAATTCAATTAACCCCAGAAGAAAAAGATCAAATTACAAATTCACTGGCTTTATATCAAAGCCATGGGGCTTACACTATCCTTTCCAATGATTATATGTCAATTGACTTGATATACTCTATTATAAATTCCTTTAATTTATTCAATAAAATTCCAGACTTAGCTGTTCAGGAGTTGTATAATATAATCGAAGGTGCGTACTATGACACTCAAATGGAAGATTCATTTGCACAAAGCGTAAATAAAGAAGGAGAGCTTGTCTCTCTCCTCAGATCTTATCCCATTGAATATCATGGTTATCCTAAATTATATTATAGTCACAAATCTACTTACTTCGCTCTGGATTCACTTCAAAAGTTGTTTAAATTAGATGATTTTGCTCTCTCGTGTAATTTAATGCCTTTTATTAACAGTATTGTGAATTCACAATTTTTAAATTCGGATTTCGAAAATTTTGGTGCGTTTTTACCCCAATCAACGCTTACTATGCTTGGTTCTGAGTATCAAAATAACCGTATCCACCTAGAATATAGTTACTATGCAATAAAAACTTTGGAATTACTTGTTGATTATTTAGATCTAGGTAATATTGTTGATCTATCGTTTAATAAAGGTGCTTTGTATGGATATCTCACAAGAAATCTCTATGAAATTAATGATATGCTATATTTTAATCCGCATAACGAATCCGATCCTGCTATAATTTTAGAACATAACTACTATATGATATACATTCTCAAAGCTCTAAATCTGTTTGATTTAGATATAAATAATATCACTGCTTTTATCTTACAAAATATAGATTACGGAAACATCAAAAATATCTACTACTGTTATAAGATTGACAATATTTTAGATTTAAACATAGAATTTAACGTCAGTTTGACCAGCAGTTTAGTTAGCACTTTATACTCAGAGAATGCAAATGGATTTTACGAAAGTTTAGATAATCAAATAATTAACCAAGATATATTTCTTTGGATTTGTGAGATGGCAAGGAATGACAATATCTATATTCAATGTACTTATAAAGAATCGGTTAAACTAGGTAGTGTAAATACTATAACTGCTTACTTTAGCAACTTAATATTTCTAGAGTATGGACAACTTACCTCTGTTCGGTTTGAAAGCGATCAATTTGGAATTTTAGACTTGGAAAAACAGTTTGATAATTCATATCAGATAAATTTCAGGATACCTGAAGATCCTAAATTTTACCCTTCTGTTGAGGGAAATTTAGAAATATATGATCATTTTAAATTAATTGGTCAATTACCAATTTCCTTCCAAACTGAATTTGAGCAGAAGATCGAGTGTCAACCGATACTAAAAGAAAAGTGTGTAGAAATATATATCAACGTTTCGAGGAAGTTTTCTGCTCATTTTGAACCTGTTTATAATTCAAATATTATAGTGGATATGTCTTTAGGAGGAACATATTTTGGAAGTAATAATTTCTCTCGGGAGGATTTTGAAGATTTCTCTCAATTCAGCTTCGTTTATGAATACATAGTAGAAGGTGAGTATGAGTTTGAAATTACTTTATATGATGAGTTTTATCCTCAAGGGTTATTTCTATTTAAATTGGATGAAAATGTAGGAGAACAAGATTCATCACCGCCAGGAAAGACGGGAGAAGGTAATGGATGGCTATTAGCCTTAGTTGGGGTGGGTATCAATTTGATGTTATTGATTGGGGCGGTTAAAGGGCTTCGTTGGGTGAAAGTAAAAATATTAAATGGGGATGAAAAAAAAGATTTTATTAATAAAACTAAATCTAAAACACAAAATACTGAATATAATGATATTCTTGATAAAATGAAGCGAGATTCTTTTGAAGATAAGGACTAAATTGAAATGAAAATTAAAAAATTAGCTTATTTTAGGATTTTATGTATCTTCTTTTTAATAATTTCACCTTTTTCACTAATTAGATCCTCACACATCTCTGTAAGTTCAAAAATTCATACCTCTTCTTCTGAAGAAGGGATTTCAAATTATGTTATAACTCAGAATGTGATATATAATGTAGAAATTAATTTTTCTTTAACTCATAAATTCGGTTTTGGAAATTATATGTTCAAATTTTCTCGGTTAAATAACAGGGTTCCAAATTCAACATTGACAAAATATACCCCACCCTATCAAGAGGCAACACTCCTTTATAATATAATAACTGGTTGTGAACCCTCAAACATTATTATGGGGCATAATGATAAATTCAATAACACTTATGACTCATTTAGTACATCCATATTACCTATAGGTTCGATTTTTTTAAATCCAAAAGTATCTTTAAGTCAAGAATATTCCGTAAAATTAAACGAAATCGAATTTCAGAATATAGAAATCTCAGAAATTGGATTATATGATACCTCTGAAATCATATTCGAATTATATTGCAATCATTCAGAACCTTATTACGAAAGAGATAGTCCTCTTCTAATTGAATTGTCTCATGAGCTTGTAGATCCAGAGGATAACCCAATTAAGAAAGCAGAGAAAATTTTTGACTGGGTTTCTGATAACCTTAAGTACAATGGAAATCTTCCTGCACAAGAAAAAGGAGCCCTTTGGGCTTATAATAATTTGGAAGGTGATTGCAG
>JBHLOJ010000163.1:0-1094 GCA_048940605.1 Promethearchaeota archaeon | reverse complement strand
ATTGATTCAAATCTTCAACCCCAAGAAAAAGGGGCGTTTTTTATAGGTATTACGATAATAATTGTATTAGGAGCAGGTTTAACCATCTGGATCTGGTGGAAAGTTAAGAAAAAGCATAAAAGAAATGCTTTTTGAAATTCATCCTCTTGTAAAAAACCATTTTTAGTCTACTTTTTATCCTTCTTTCTAAATAAATCTTTTAATTAGATGATTTTTCGGGTTATAATTTAACTCCTAAAATAAGATTTAATTATCATCAGAAAAAAGCAACTATCTGTAAAATATTTGTCTTTATCTTTATTATAGTAATGTCTACCACCATTTCATGTTGTTTGGTTAATTCAAAAACTAATTATAATGTTTTTTTATATCTCTAACAAAGTTTTTACTTATAAGGATATAATTTATCATATGAAGTTCCTGAGAGTAAATATTAATAGGAAAAAATTATACCATTTTCAGGATAAGTTGTCATGGAAAGGTTCCGGGAAGCAGTCTGATCCTATTATTATCGATTCAATTAAAGGTCTTAAGCAGCATATCAAATTCACACACTTAGATACTTTTATTTTGATAAAAGATATAGAAATTGGCGAAATTTTTTTAATAAAATGTAAAAATATAACAATAGATAATTGTAGAATATATTATCTGAAAATTATAGCAAGTCATAGTGTAATGATTAAAAACTGTTCGATTGTACATGGAAATCTTAAATATTGTAGAGGAAGTACTTTTCAGAATAATATATTGCACCCAGATTCTTCCGCTCCCTATATAAGTGAAGCAGGAAGTAAGGGAGGAGATAGTACAATGAGATATCTTCAGAAACTTTACTTTATCCCTTTTTTAATAGTAATTTTAATATCTTTCTTTGTTTTAATATTTAAGAATTACGTATTGGGGATAGGTTTATTAGTCTCCTCAAGCATATTTTTATCCCCTATCATAGATATGGAAATTAAAAAAAGACTTGTTAAAAAACTTGATTCAAACACGTTTAAAAATAATATTACTGATGAATTAGAAGATCTCTGTTCTAAATACGAACAATTTGCAATTTAAAAGAGGGATAATGAGGATTACTAATAATT
>JBHLOJ010000054.1:0-22659 GCA_048940605.1 Promethearchaeota archaeon | reverse complement strand
AGTGATTTTATGATTGTTGATATGCATATTCATCCATTTTGCAAAGAGGTTTCTTGGGATGATTTGAATAAAATTGCTGATGCAATGTGGGCAAGCGATCCTTTTCAAAGAAAATATATGTATAAAATGTTGAAAAATGTGAGTGAAAATGTTTCTATTGATGATTATATTTCATTGATGGACAAATTTGGGATATATAAATCAGTAATCGTAAGTTTTAATGCAAAAACGGCTTATGATGTAATATTAGTATCAAATGAAAATATTGCTGATCTTGTAGCTCTCCAGCCAAAAAGACTAATTGGATTCGCAGGTATAGATATTCCTGCCACTAATGCTCTTGATCAACTCGATTATGCAATTAATTCATTAAATTTGAAGGGAGTAAAAATTGTTCCACCAGTACAAAAATTTGATATTTCAGATACAGTCTATGATCCTATTTGGAAGAAAATGATTGATCTCAACATTCCTTTATGGACGCATGGAGGTCATCAAGTATCAACATCAGGGTCAATAGCAAGATTTGGACACCCTATGTTAATCGATGAATTAGCAATGAGAAATCAAGATTTAATAATAATTATTGGACATATGGGAACACCATGGTTTTGGGATACGTATTCAGTTGTCTTAAGACACCCAAATGTATATGTGGATATTTCTGCGCACCCTCAATTATATAACTACTTCCCTTGGGATGCATATACTAAATATAATATAGAACATAAAGTCCTATTCGGTTCCGATCATCCTTTAGTTCATTGGAACCAAATTTTACCCGCTGTAAGAAATTTACCAATTTCAGAAGGATTTCGGAATCAAATTTACTATAATAATGCTAAAAAATTACTCAATCTTTAAAATCGTAAACTTTTTTTTGTTTTCTCTACAGTTTTACATATTCAAAAAGATAAAGTATGTTGAATAGATTGAATTGGAAGACGCGTATAACTAAACTAACAGGTACTAAATATCCTCTTATTATGGCTGCATTTGATAGGCATGGGATAATTGAGTTTGCAGCAGCATATTCAAATGCAGGAGGATTAGGAATTACTTCAGCTTTATCTTATGATCTTAAAGAGTTTAAAAACGCACTTGAAAAAATGCAAGATCTTACCGATAAACCTTTTGGAGTAAATATAACTGTCAATGAGGAAGGGGATAAAGAAAGATATTTAAAATATTTAGAAGTTGGGATCAACGCTGGAGTTAATATATTCACTACGTCAGCATATCAAGCAAATTTTTTAGGTGAAAGGATACATGAAGCTGGCTGTTATTGGTTTCCTAAGTGTCCCTTAATGAGACACGCAATTTCAGTTCAAAAAGCAGGTGCAGATGCGATAACTTTAATGGGGATGGAATCTTCAGGATATAAGAATCAATTTCAACACACAACATTAGTAAATCTTACAATAGGAAGAAAGATTTTGGAAGTCCCATTAATTGCCGCTGGCGGAATAGGAGATGCCCGTGGCTTTCTTGGTGCTTTAGCCATGGGTGCTGATGCCGTTTGCTTAGGAACCGCAATCTTAACAACAGAAGAAAGCCCGATCTCTGACAAAAGAAAAGAAGAGAGAATTAACACAGATATTTTTACAGAAGACTATCATCGAAGACTTTATCATCGAAGATTAGGAGGCACGAGTGTTCCATCCCCCTCCGTAGCATTCCATGAAAAAATAATTCCTTTAAAAGATTTCATTGAGAATATTATGCATGAAGCAGAACGTATCTTAAAATCATGGGGTTTCGATAAGGAAGAATTTAATACTCTTTCTCCATAACTTTTGCCTTATCGAATGAATAAATTAATACCTTAATTAGAAAATGATGTTATTTTTAATGAATTTAATATTAATCTGAATAATAAATTTGAAATTAGGTAGATATTGAAAATGAGTAGTAAACCTATAGTATATTGGGCTCCCCCTATTGAAATTGCAGCTCTTCCGAACAACGCTCAAAACATGGTTACTAATAATCTTGTTAAAACTCGCTTTATAGCAGATAAAATATTAGGCAGTATCAAATCTGGCGATAGAGTTGGAGTTAAAGTTCATGTTGGAGAAGCGCATAATACACATTACTTACGACCTGATTTTGTACGTGAAGTAGTAAAAGCTGTTAAATCTAAAGGTGGCATCCCCACCCTCATAGAAACCCAAGGTAGGGGGGCAAATATAGAAAAAATAGAAATTAACAACGATTATACAATATGCGTGGGACATCGAAAATCAGCAGAAGCACATATGAAAATTGCTCAACTTCATGGTTATAGTGAGTCGGTAATTGGGGCACCCCTAAAATTTATTGATGGAGCCGATGGGATCGAGAGAAAGATTGTTAAAATTGATGGGATCGAATTAAGAGAAGTATCTGTAGCCAAAAGATTATTTGATTATGATAAACTCGTCGTGATTTCACATTTTAAAGGTCATCCTTTTGCAGGACATGGAGGTGCTTTAAAACAACTTGGATTAGGGTGTGTTACGAAACATAACAAACAATTAGCTCATTTTGAGAGTATGTTCAGCGTTAATCCTGATGTTTGCAATCCATCAAAGTGCAATCAAGAATGTATAAAGGCATGCGCGGTAGAAGCAGTGAGTATGAATGGTAAAACTGCTGTTATTGATGAAAAGACTTGTTATGGTTGTGGTAGATGTCTCCTAAAATGCCCAATTGAGAAAGCGATAAGAAGACCCCCTTGGAATAATGTACAAAAATTTGTTGAGCGTTTTATTGATAATGCTAAAGCTGTATTAAGTTTCGGTTCTGAGAAAATTAGATATATTAATTTCGCTTTTGATATTCCAGCTAAATGCGATTGTGTTTCTAATGCGAGTGTGCCAGTTATACCTGATCTTGGAATATTCGGGTCTATTGATCCTGTTTCTATTGATAAAGCTTGTATTGATATGGAAACCGAAGCTCCAGGACTTCCATTTCTTGATAATAATGGTGAATGGTCTATACCTATAAAGAGAGGTGTGGAAAAATTTCATGCTTTGAATCCAACCGTAAATCCCTCCTATCAATTTAATGCAGCTGTTAAAAATAAAATAGGATCAATTGAATATGATTTAGTGAAAATCTGATAATATAACAAATCCTAAAAGTCTTCTTTAGTACTCATAAAGTATTTTTCATATAATCAAACTAACCAAAAATTATTTAATAATAATAAAGTTTAAAACCAATATTAAAACTATTTAAAGATTCAAATTAATTATAGCATTTATATATATAATGAGTATTATAGCACATATTATAAAATTGATAATTAATTCTAAGTGAATATTATGGTTCTTGCAGGCGAGAAAGTTGGGATTCCTACCGCAGATGAGGCACCCATGATTGTTATGGCTCGTTATAAACAACCTGTAGCAGGGATCTTATCTATAATTATTGTATTTATAATAAGTTGGATAACATGGTTAATTTTTTTTGATCCACGATGGCATAATAGTAAAGTAGTCCCTTATGCTTCTGTAATAGGAGGATTTGGGTTAATAGGTGTGGTATGGGCTATATGGTTTGAGAATTGGCCCTATTATAATTGGTTTCGAACGCCTTGGAAAGTTGGTTTAGTAGGAACAATAATAAATGCTGGAATAATTCTTATTTTTACTCTTTATTTATTACCATTATTTAATTCATTTTACAGTGCTGAGATTACAGATGATTATGTTGCGTGGTATGTTGGAGCCTCTATTTTTGGAGCTTTAAGTGGCTGTTGTTTTTCTTTTGCTGTTCTTTTTGTAGCTGGAACTATGTATTGGCCCTTTTTTAGGCTAAAACAGCCAAAGCGTGGAATTATTGTATGGATCATTGGGTCTGTGATAATGATTCTTGTCTGGCTTTTTTTATTTTTCCCTAATGGAAACAGAGAGCCCTATGCTACTATATCAACAGCAGTAAGAGGTGTATATGCACCAATCCCTAATTATCCTTTTTCTCTTGGATGGACACAGTGGATAATTGTTTTTTCTCTTCTTACTCTTATGGTATTTGAATATTGGCCATGGAATAAATTAGGAAGAAAACAACCTATTATTGGAATAATAGCTTTCGGTAGTTGTTTAGTACTTGGCTTATTAGTTAATTATATCTCTCCTCTTATTGCCGAAAATGTATTTGATCCCTTTTTTGTCCTTATAGGTGGTGATCCTCCAGGAGATATTGCTCGATATGTAGGTGTTTATGTTATGCATATTAATTACGCAATATTTTTAACGTGTGCAGTTGTTCTGGTATCTCTATTTTTTGATAATTGGCCAAAAAGGTTTTCACAATGGAAAAACTTCTTATTTCGTTTTATATTAGTTATTGTAATTGGTACAATAGCATTTTTCGGGTTCTATATCTTAGCTCCAATTCTTTTCGGAGAGCCAAATAACTATTGGGAAATAAATCCAACACCATTTGTTTTGTGGTTTTTATGGATTGAAATATTGTTTGCGTATGTTTGGAGAAAATGGCCAATATATAAGTCAGTATAAGGGATGAATGAATGTTTAGAATAGGTGATAACTTAATAACGGAAGATTATGCATGGATTGGGGACTGGGCAGGACGTCGTGCTTTATTAACCCCTAACCGAGAAGCAATTTTTGATAATATAAATAAAAAAATTTATCTATATAAAGAACTTGAGATTCGAGCAAACAAGTTAGCCCGCGTTCTGTTAAATGAAGGAATTTCAAAAGGAGATCGGGTGGCTATGTTTTCGACTAACCGCATTGAAAGTATTGATTTATTTTTGGCAACAGGTAAAATTGGGGCTGTGTTAGTTCCTTTTAATATACGTCTAGCTCTTAAAGAGATGGATTATTTGATAAAGAAAACTGCACCATCAATTTTTTTTTATGAAGAAAGGTTAGAATCACAAGTAAAAGAGATTAAAGATATTAAATTAATCTCTAAATATGTAATATTGGGAGGAAAGTCAAAATTACACGATCCCTCGTCTGACGATTTAATGCAAAAAGTTTCAAGCTCAAGCGTCGAAAGACCGACGATAAAATTTGATGACCCCCATCTAATCTTATTTACAGGTGGCACTACAGGGCTTCCTAAAGGGGCAATTCTCTCCCATAGACTCATTTTCTGGAATTCAGTAAATACTATAATCTCATGGAATTTAAAGCCCGATGATATTCAACCTTTATTATTTCCATTATTCCATACGGGAGGTTGGAATGTTCTCTTAGTTCCATTTTATCATCTTGGAGCTAAAACGATATTAATGGGAGATTTTAATCCTCAAGAAACTATTCAAGTCATTGAAAAAGAAGAATGTACTATTGTTATCGGAGTTCCAACTATGTTTCATATGATGGCTAATACTTCGATTTTTGATCAAGCAAGTTTTAATTCAGTACGAATTTTCATATCAGGCGGGGCTCCATGCCCTGTTGCAATAATGGAAAATTATTGGAATAAAAATAAATTATTTAAAATGGGATATGGATTGACAGAGGTTGGTCCTAATAATTTTTATCTCCCTGAAGATAAAATTAAGCAGAAACCTACTTCTGTAGGATTACCTGTTTTTCATTGTGATATGAAAATCATAGATACAAAAACTGGTAAGAAATTAAAAGGTGGAGAAGTTGGAGAATTATTACTTAGAGGCCCTCATATATTCTCAGGATACTGGGATGAACCCGAAGAAACAGAAAAAACTATTGAAGTAGATGGATGGGTTCACACTGGTGATCTAGCAATGCAAGATAAGGAAGGTTTTTACTATATAGTAGGACGTAGAAAAGAAATGTATATTAGTGGAGGAGAAAATGTATATCCTGTTGAAATCGAAGAATTATTATTCAAACACCCTGCTATTGACCTAGCAGCCGTTATAGGAGTGCAAGACGAGAAATGGGGTGAAGTTGGAAAAGCTTATATCACTTTGAAAACTGGAAAAAAACTAAGTATAGAAGAAATTCATACCTATTTAACTGATAGATTAGCCAAATTTAAGGTCCCAAAATATTTTGAAATAAGAGATTCTTTACCAACGAGCGCAACTGGTAAAATATTAAAACGTGAATTAGAATAGGTGTTAAAATATGAACTTTCGTAAGGTGGGATTGGAATCTTGGGGTGTTTATATTCCTAAAGAAAGGCATTCAAGTGAATTTATTTCAAAAGAAACGGGAATTCCAAAAGAGATTATTGAGGATAAGTTTGGTCTGAAAAATAAAAGTATACCTGGTTCAGAAGACCATACAGTGGCCATGGGCGCAAAAGCAAGCATTCAAGCACTAAAAAGAGCAAATTTAACGCCTGAGGATCTTGATGTAATAATTTGGGCTGGAGAAGTTTATGCTGAACATTCAATGGTGGTAAATGGGATTAAATTGCAACAATTATTGGGAAATCCATTAAAAGCATGGGCTTTTGATTTAAATCAAAGATGCGGAACATTTTTGGTTGGATTATTGATGGGAAAAAGTTTAATCCAGACAAATCCAGAAATAGAAAGAATATTAGTAGCAAGCGGTTATAGAAATTGTGATTTAATTAATTATAAAAATCCTCGTTCCAGATTTATGATCAGCTTAGCCGCGAGTGGAGTTGCAGCAGTAATTCGAGGGGATTATAATAAAAATGAAATCTTAAGTATTAATGCGATTACAGATGGACGTTTTGTAGATGATGTATATGTTCCTGCAGGGGGTACAATTCAACCTCTTACAGTAAAAGCTCTTAAGGAAGGATTAAATTATTTGGATGTTCCAGATCCTGAAGGTTTAAAAGAAAGATTAGATAGACACTCTATGAATTCATTTGTGGAAGTAATCGATAAAGCTCTAAAACAAAGTGGTTATTCAAGAGAGGATATAGATTACTTAGCTCTTCTTCACATGAAAAGAAGCGCATTTGAGTATGTAGCAAAAACAGTGGGTGTAGATCCTTATACTCAATCTACATATTTTGAAGATATTGGTCACAATGGTCAAAATGATGGAATTATTTCTATTGAATATGGGATTCGAGAGGGAAAAATTAAAGCTGGAGATATTGTTGTAATCGTTTCAGCGGGAATAGGTTGGGCTTGGAATGCTGGTGTGATTAGATGGGGATAAAACTATATTGAAAATGGTTAATCCAATAAAATTGATATTTTTTTATTTTTTCCAAAAAGAGAGAGTTAGTTCATTAAATTCTTTTGCATGATCAAAAATGGTCAGGTGTCCTGCATCAGGAAGAATTACTAATTCTGATAGGGGTAACCATTCATGAATCATTTCACTAGCCCATACTGGAGTAGTTATGTCCTTTTTTCCTACTAAAACAAGAACTGGAACTTGGAGAGATTTCAAATTCTTACAAATATTAAAACCTGCTGAAGCTGCTGTCGCTCTCAAGCAATCATTTTTGGTCATATGATCTGTAACTAATTTAGCTACAAATTGGGCAGTTTCTTCATTATAGGGATTTAAACCTCTTACACTAATTCCAAGCGCGAATTTTTCTAATTTACTGCTGTTAATTCTTCCTAAAACGTCTGTAATCGCTTCTTGACTAATAAAACAAAAACTATCTGCAACAACCATCTTTTTTACTTGAGATGGATTCTCAATTCCATAAACTAAGGCTATCATTCCTCCTAATGAATGTCCAACCAGATATAAATCTAATGTCCAATCTAGATGATTGAGTAAGGCATATAAATCATCAACATAATTTCTTATTGTAAATCTTTTTTTTGGTTTTGTAGTTCTTCCATGACCTCTAAGATCGTAACGAAGAATATTGAATTCTTTTCCTAATGTTGGTAATTGTTCTTGCCAACAATCACTATTTAAAAAAAGACCATGAATTAAAACCATTTTTGGTTTACTCTTATCACCACTTATTTCATATGCAATTTTAAAATCTTTTTCAGAAGAATAATATTCCATTATTATATCAACAATTAAATTTTACATTAAATATATTTATTAACCATAATAACTTAAAAAAATCTCTCACCTAATTTAACTTGAACATACATTCGGTTTTAACAAGTTATTTAAAAATCCTTGAAATATTCAATAACATTTATATATTCATATAATAATTATATCAATCGTTAAATCTATTAATTATTAATGATCAAAAAAATTAAGTGAAAATTATGAAGAAATCAAAATACTTGGTGATTGGATTTATCTTTTTAATGATTTTTGCAATCAATCCAATTACAAAGGCTCAATACCCCACATACCAATGTGCTGCTACTTTAGGTGGATCTAAAATACTCAAAGTTACTACTGTAGATTCTGAAGGTTTAATTACGACTATGGGCACTAGTTGGAGTGATAGCTTAGTAGCGAGTTTTGGAGATGGATGTAATGTTACTGGAGCGAAAAATAAAGCAGTGATAATCGGTGTATATCCAAACGAAACAGTCAGTTTAGGTGCTGGAGACATGAATGCATTTATAGTAGAAACAGAATACTGGGATTGGACTGCTGAATCATTTAGTGATACTCCGGATATTGCAGCCATTAATGTTACCACTCTTTATGATCCTCTCAATCTTCAAACATTATGTGGTATTGGTTACTGGATTCCTGGTCCAACATTCGTACCTGGAACAAATGTTTCCATGTATGCTGTTTGGCAGGATCTTGTTACTTTTCAGTATTACGCTGCTGCTGATTTTCTTACTCAACTTCCCGTAGATGCCGAAGATTACCTGGCTGATATGATTTGGGATGAAAATTGGACTGTTAATGGATTAGAAATCACATATGATGGTCCACCTGATGGCGTAGTTTTTATTAATGATTACAGTGCAACCTGGGAATATGACAGTGTTTATGGAGCATTTATAAGGTATACCTTAAAGGATAATGAAAGTAAAACTATTTATCAATTTGAAGTAGTACTTCCATCTAAAGCCCAAATACCAGGCTTTGAGATTCCTGTACTTCTAGGTGTCATTTCTGGAGCAATTATTTGCGTTATTTATATTTTAATGAAGAGAAAATAACGATGAATGAACATATATAATTTTTTTTTTTAAGCATATTTTTAATTCATTTTTTTTTTAACTAAACAAATTATCTAGGAAGGTAATTTTATCACTGGTTATAGCTCGAGATAAATATATAAATGATGTATCAGCCACTCCAAAAAACCATTTTGTTAAAATCTGACCCCATATTATTGACCAAATTGGCAATAAACCTCCAAATGCAATGCTAACAAAAATGAGGCTATCTAATGCCAGTGCAGGAATATCACTGAAAACATTTCTGAACCATAGATTCTTATCTTTGGGGACTAATGTTGAAAAAATAGAAATTAGTAATTCTTTTCATTTTTGCTATAAATAATAATTTTGATTACACTTTAATTAAATTTGATATTATATTATCATAAATCGGAAATTTAACTATTAGATTTTTATTTATGACAAACCAAGGAAAAATTGAAGAGGAAAAGTCTCTTACGTTTGAACAGAGAAGAGTAAGCTTAAAGGTAGCATTAATTGCTATCACTGCTGCCTTATATATTGCTTTAGGATATATTTTTCAACCAATAAGTTTTTTAGAATTACAATTTCGTGTGGCTGAATTAATTGTTGGAATGTGTATACTATTTCCGGTTGAAGGTTTGATTGGTAATGTTTTGGGTGTGTTCTTTGTTAACTTAACATCACCTTTAGGTCCAATTGATTTAGTTAGTTGTCTTGTTAATATTCCGGCGTTATATTGTATTATTTTTTTCAGAAATAAAAAATATTTAAAATATCTAGGAGGTGTTTTATATGCAATTATTATTTCACTTTATGTTGCGATAATACTATATATAGTTCTTACATTACCAATTTGGCTGAATTTCATTTATGTTCTAATTTCTGAAGTTATTTTGGCAACCCTAGGGATATTTCTTTTCGATATTATCAAAAACAGGGTTAATTTGGAATATTATTGAACCATACTTTTGAATTCCATTTTGTTTTCAAAAAAAAATACTTATTAATTATCATAGATCAAATATTTTTAATATAACACCACTTATGCATTATTTGTTTTCAAACAAGTTTTAAAAGAGAGAAAAGAAGAAAATGGAAGAAAAAAATAATTGGTTTAATGATAAATGGTGGGTCTCTCCTTTAAATTATACTAATGACGTAAGAAATTCTTTCGAACTTCCAAAGAAAGTTTATGTAAGAGATTCAACTGTCCGAGAGGGAGAAGAAACTCCTGGTGTCTATTATACTTTAGATCAAAAGGTTAATATTGTTGAAAAATTGGAAGATATAGGTGTTGAACATATAGATTGTGGATATATTGGGCAAGTTCAAGATCAGTGGGATTTGGCTAACCAAATTAAGGAATTAGGTATAAAATTAAAGACATATTCACACTTAAGTTCGAATCCTTCACGATGGACTGCAGAAATCAATAAATCTATAGAAGCAAAGATTGATTATATAGGATTTGGAATTGTTCTAACAAAATGGCAGCTTCAATTGTTTACTGGTGATGAAAAGATAAATCCAGATGTAATGGTTGCAATGATTCCATCAGTATTAAAAAGAATTAATAGAATGGGCGCACAAGCAATTTTAGATTGTGTAGATGCAACTAGATCTGATCGGTCAAATTTAATAAGCGCAATCAATCAAGGGATAAAACATGGAGTAAAAATGATTATGTTATATGATACTGTAGGTGCTTGTAATATACCTGCCATTTCTTATTTAATAAAGCAATTGAAACCTATTGCAAAAGATATTCCTATAGGGATTCATGTTCATGATGATTTTGGATTGGGTACCGCCTCAACAGTTGCTGCTGTTGAACAAGGTGCTTCATATATGGACCTTGTTGTAAATAAACTTGGAGATAGAGCCGGTAATACCTCATTTGAGGAAGTTGTTGTCACCTTAGAAATGTTATATGGAATAGATACTGGAATTGATCTTTCAAAATTGTACGATTTAAGTAAATACATCGAAAAAGTCTCCGGAGTTCCTTTACCATATAATAAACCTATCGTTGGAAAAAATACATTTATACATGAAAGTGAGCTTCATGTAATGAGCGCATTAGAAAAAGATAAATTTTGGATGTGTTTTACACCATACCGACCCGAAATTGTAGGTCAAAAAGAAAAAGTTATCTTTGGTCCTACAACGCTCCATGGAGATGCAATCAAAATAAAATGTGAACAATTGGGTTTGGTTAATTATGAGGAGTATTTAGATGAAATCGTTAAGAAAGTTCACTCTATTATCACTGAGAATAATTTTATCACAGAAGAAGATTTAGAAAAACTAATAAAGAAAACAATTAAATAAAATTTAAACTCTTTAGAACAAAGAATTTAATGTAATTTAAATGGAAAATTTTCAATTTTTCTATTAGAATAGAAAAACTAGTTTTAAAAGTCTGATCTCTCATTTGTAACTAAAGTTATTTTTCATTTAAACTAAAAATTATCAAATGAGGATATTAGGGATGAAAACCTTTAAAAATAAAATGATATTGACAATTTTCCTAACTACTTTCTTTATAATCCCCCTTTATCACTCAACTTTAATCACTTATGAGGGATCATTTTCAAATGATAGCCCTTACTTCCCCCAAATTCAAGCCATCAATCGGACGGGAAAAATTTTTACTAACATCACAGAGATTAGCAAAAATTGTTATATAAATAGAGAACAACCCGAATTAAATAATCAACCAGAAATTTTTATTCCAAATTACAACATCTCTCATGCTACAATGTCATTTGAAAATATAACTGCCATTAACTATACACGATATATTGAAGAAGAATTCTCTCAATTTATTACAAGTTCTGTAAATGGCTCTACTTACATTTATCAGAAATTTTCAGTAGAGATAAATCAATATATCAATAACATTAGCATTTTAATTCAAGACATTAATAATCCTCTTTCCTTCACAGATGAAAATTCATGGGAGGTGGCTGTTGTAAATTGCACCAATAACGGCATACCTAATACAGAAGAAGTACTTGGTCTTTTGAAAAAGCCACATCCGCTTATCTACGCAGCTCATTGGGAGGTTTTTGACTTTAAAAATTCTGGTTCTGGTCCTATTTATCTGGATATTTCTAAAACCAATATGACAATAGAAAGCGGAACTGAGAAATATTGGTTTGCATTTAGGATAAAAATCCCTCAGGATGATTCACGTACAGGTGGTGGACCAAAATTTCTCTACTTTAATCCAGATGGAGAAGGTAGTAATAATTTCGGAGAAGGAGCTACATTTGCTATATCACCAGATTTTTTTTTTGATGATTATACAATAAATAATGTCACCACTGCACAGGTTACAAACGGAACTCATTTCGCAGGAGATCTTGATTCATTTAAGAATATTGATAATGATAGATATCTTGCTGGAGATACAAACAACGTAACTATAGAATTTACATTCGATCTCCAAGAATTAAACAATTCACGATATACTTATTGGGAATTATATTTGAGAATCTTAAATCAAATAATTGCAGGTTTTGGGAAAGCAGATTTTAATTGGTGGTTTGATCACTATAAGTACATTTTCAGTTTCGATTTCTATCTTATGGTTAATGTGTCTGATATATCTAGAATCCAATCTGTTAACCTTTCTATCTATGATTCTAAAAAATCCATATGGGTACTTCAACAATATGACTTCATTGCCGAAAATGAATATCTTCTAAATATTTCTTTAAGAAATCCACTAGAAAAGTTTTTTATTCTTGAATCTATGGATAATGGTCCTATGAAAAATAATACCCTTAGATTAAAACTTGAATATTTAGGTGATGGGAATGACTTTAACATATCCATTAACCAATTTAAAGTTGAAGTAGGGGAACTGGAAAATCTCGATACAATTCAACCTCATGATCCTTTATTTCAAGAATTATATTTTACAAATGATGTAAGTGTACTTAATGGAACTACCACTCCCTTTGGAATCCAAACTGTTGATTCACTTCAGTATAATGATGACGATTATTTTAAGGCACAGGCTCTAACGAGTAATTTATCTTTTTTCTTCACATATAACGTCTTAAATGATATTGACAGTGAACTGTGGAATGTTGATTACTATGATTGGATTGCTTCTTATCCAAATCCAATTGTACCCTCAATGGATATAAGACTCACTTCAAATGTTAGTCATCCTGATAATCTAACCTTAGCTGCGTTGGCATTATATAAGGGTGAAACCGATTTTGATATTTTCGATGCTGAAACAAATAAAGAGGAATGGATTTTAATGAGCGATCCTATTGAATTTGCACATTCAAACGAAACAACAACAGTACTTCCTTTTGATGCAGGTTTCACATGGATCTTCTTGAATATATTAAATGAATCAAGAAACAATGAGGTTCTTTTCATATTATTGTACAATACTACTGAGCCAACTCATTATCAATTTAATGTTTCCATTAACGAATTTAGTGTTAATTTTTACGTTCAAAATGCTATATCTTCAGACATTTCCTCATCAATTGGTTTAGGAATAAATAATGATGTCTTGACAGCGTCTGAGATAGGTTTACAAAATTTTGGGATTGATGTGATTGATAATGGAATCGGGAAGGGAAAATGGGAAGCAGATATAGAAAATGCTGAGTTTTCTCAAGGATTTTTCGAATTCAATGTTACTTCAAAGTGGCATTCTATACGATTTGATGTCAACGGAACATATGAAATTTTTAAAATAGAGCCGATTATAGAATTTGTAGATATTCCTGCCTCTCAATATATGACAGGGACTAAATTCTTTTCAGCTAGAGTATTTGAGTCGGGAGGAAAACCGTTAGAGAACGTTGAAATAATCTTTGAAGTATTGAATTCTAATAATATTACATTATATGAATCTACTGCTGTAACAAATGATCAAGGAATTGCAACAGCTTCTTTAAAATTCTCAAAAACAGGTAGTAAGTTTTCTGTTCGAGTGAGATTTGCTGAAGAAGGAATGTATGCTAGTACGGAAATCGTTTCAGGATATATTAAAGTTGTATCAGAGTTTACACTTTTCATGGATGCATTTATGCGATATTTACCTTATATAATTGCTGGTTTAGCTGGAGCTATAACATTCGTATCTGTACGTCATGTTAGACATTCGAGAAAAAGAAGAATTTGGGCAGGAGAGGCGAATATCCTAGATGATTTATTAAAAATAGCATATATTATGATTATTGATAAAGATGGAGGAGTTTCAATCTATGATAAACAAATTTCTTTGGAAGGAATTGATACTGATTTAATCTCAGGATTTTTACAAGCAATTTCACAGTTTAGATCAGAGATTAAAAAGGATAAAGGGGAACCATCAATAAGTAAAGGATTTGAAATGGATTATTATGATTTTAAAATTATTATCACTGATGGTAATTATACTCGAGTAGCCCTGATACTTGATGGTATTCCTTCGGAACAATTAAAAGAAAGTCAAATAGCATTTACTTCAGCATTTGAGAAAAGATTTGAATCTACTCTTAAGAATTTTGTTGGCGACATTACCCCATTCAGAGCAACTGATGATTTGATCGAGAGATTCTTCAATATTTCCCTAGTATATCCGCTTCAACTAGGAAAACATTATGGTGTAGTAAAACTTAAGGGATTAGAAAAAGATCTTACAGAGGTAGCTGAGCAAATTCAGAAAGAGAGAAAATTCTTTTTTGTATCAAGTCTGTTAAATTTTGGTTTGGCAGGGAGAAAGTCTTCTAGGGATGAGATTATTAGTACAATCATCTCGTTAAAAAGAAAAGGACTCATAATACCAGCAGAATTAGAGTAATTTTAAATAATTTTTTTTTTCTTATTTCTTAATAGTATTAACAGAAAATATTAGTTAGAATAGATTTTTTTTTAATAAAGAGGTTTATTAATATTCTAAATAATGAGATTGCTGAAATATTGGATCTTCTTGTTAAATTCATAAAAGGAGATTCTATTTCTGCTTTAAAATTATCTAGAAAAAAATCCTATATTGTTCATTATTATTATGAAATAGTGAGATACTGGAATAAAATTAATTTCATAATTAAGAGAATACTTCCAAATTCTATTACAACTACTCCAAACCAACTAGCACTTTACTTATATATAACATATAGGTTATTATGGGAAAAAGCTTCTGATAAAACTATCCTTAAAGAAGTCAAGAAAACTGATAAAAAATTTCTCTCTAATTTAAGAAATTTTTCATGGGATAAATCTTTAAAGAGAAAAGATTTGAAAGAAAAGTTAAGTATAAATGAAGCTATTCCTACTTTCATGATATATCATCTTTTACCAGTAATAGACCTAGATTTTATTAAACGTAATATTCAAGCTATGAATGGCGGAATTGGGGGTGATAGAACTTTCGTACGGATTAATAGGCTCTTAAAAAAGAGTCTAAATCGAAATATAAATCAGATAATCAAATCTGAATTTGATAAGGAAAAAATTACTTTTGATAAGGACCCACATATTGAAGGTTTACTCAGCATTCCAACCTCTATGAAAAATAATGTACTGAAAAACCCAATTTATCAAAAAGGTCATCTTATTTTTCAGGATAAGGCTTCAGCTGCTGTGATCGAAGTATTATCTCCTCAACCGGGAGAATTCATCTGTGATATGTGTGCTGCTCCGGGGATGAAAACTAGTCTAATTGCTCAAAATATGGATAATAAAGGGCGTATAATCGCAGGAGAATTTCTTAACCAGCGTTCAATTATAATGAAAAACTTACTTAGTCATTTAGGCGTGTTAAATACGCATATTTTGAATACTGACAGCATAGTTTTTCCATTACGATTTCACAATATCTTTGATCGTATTCTATTGGATGCTCCTTGTACAGGGAATGGTACTTTTCTAACAAATCCTGAACTAAAATGGAGACAAAATGAAAATTTTTTGCATCAAAATACGTTATTACAAAAGAAATTACTCGAGAATGCTTTAACACTGGTAAGACCAAATGGAATCATTGTATATTCAACATGTAGTTTGTATCCAGAAGAAGGAGAACATATAATCATGAGTTTTCAAGATTATCTTGAACCACAAAACCTACCAGATTGGTTCTCTCCCAGTTATAATATTAAAGGTTCTATGTTGCCAGGAACAGGTCGATTATTCCCTTCAATCCATCACACTCAAGGATTTTTCATAGGAAAATTCAAAAAAAAAGAAATATAAGCTAGATTATTAAAAATTAGTGATGTGAGCAATTTTACATGCCGCAAGAAAGTAAAAAATTCATGACAATTGGTCAAATTGACGCTACGGGAGTAAGAGGCCCTCATGAGAAAGAGTTAGAAGATATTAGTAAATCTAAATTCTCAAATTTTACAAATGTTGATATTAAAGCCCTTGAAAAAATTGTTAATAGTGAATTGGGGGGAATTATTGAAAACATCGGTTTTAGTGAGGATTGGACTATTACTATTGAAATGTTTCCTGAAGTAAATGTTCACATGGCATTTTCTTATTTTGGTGATGAATTTGGAGATGGAGTTGAAGCAGAATTTAAGTTTTATTTTTCAGGAAAGCATGTTACTTGGGTACCTGGTGAGGATAGTGCAACATATATCGATATTGTTATGGATTTAATTGAAAGAAAGTTGAAAGGAGAAGAACCCTTTGAAAAAAATTATGACGTAAAATCAGATTTAATGAAAAAAGTATTGGTACAAAGAGAAGAACCATTTAAATTTTTACAGGAAAAAGACCAAAAAGAACTTGAGAGTTTTCTAGGAGCTAGAGTATGGAAAAATGTTAATAGTTGGAGATTTAAAAAAGAAATTTTTCCAAAAATCTTCACAGAAATTATATGGGATAAAGAAAAGGGTTTAGATATAAAGTTCCAAGGTGAAAAATTAGCAAAAAACTTGGGGAGTTATCATGTAGAATTTATTGGGATATTTGTTTTAAATCATATTCTTCGATATATTACAGTGCACAATCTAGATAAAGAATTGCCTGATATATGCTATATTATGTTTTCTCGTCTGTATACTAAGGAGAAAGGTTGGGTTCATAGGACAAGATAAAATAAAAAAAATGAAAAAAAATGGAAAAGTAATATGTTTTAAATTGCAGTCCAAAGTTGAGCTCTGCCTTTTTTTTCTGCACGTTTAATTTTCTTTGAATTCTCTAAATCAGACATTATTTTCCATATTTGAGAGTTACTTAGTTTAAAATATCTTCTCAATTCAGGAGTCGTCATTTTATTTTCTGATAGTAAATTAGGAATTATTCTCTTTATTTCTTCTACAGTATTATCGTCAGATTCTTCTTGTTTTTCAGCTTCAGCTTCTTCTATGACTTCCATCTCTGTAATAATTCTAGATGCTACCTTATTCAATCGTTTAATATTCTCATCGATATCTTGAGGTTTCATAAATAAACAGCATAACTCGAGATCGCGTGGAAAAGCTACAATATAGAAGTTGTCATATAGAATAGCTCGAGGTTTTTTCCCTGAAGCGTTTCCACCTCGAAATGCAAGATAAAAATTCATTGCAAAATCGTCTAATTTTACCATATTTTTTGTTTTATTATATTCCTTTTTCCATTTAAGAAACGGGCCATCAATCATATCAAATCCAATCAAAGCGGCCCCAAATAACTCCTGTTCGTTAAAATTCATTTCTTTAATCCCCTCCTAATTGCGATTTTTTCTAATTCATTTTTTATGATATTCACTAGTTTCAAGCGTTCTGCTGGATCAATTGCCGTTAATCCATAAGTTTTCACATGTAGAAGATCCTCAACCCTTTTAGCATCCATTCGGGCATCCTGCAAATCTTGTTTATTCGCTATTGCTATAATAGGGCATTCTTTACCCACAAAATGACAAGCATAATTAATCAATTCTCTCGAGTTTATTACATTTCGAGGAGTAGAGTCCGTAACTACAAAAATGATATCAGATCCAAGTAAATAATCTTTTGAATAAGTTCTTAAGTAACTATTCTGACCTCCTAAATCCCACAGTCTTAAAAAATAATCATTAAATTTTACAGATTTTAAATCCAATCCATGAGTTGGAATATAAAAGCGATCCAATGTATTTTCTGATAAGAGTTTAACTATTGTAGTTTTTCCAACTGCTGGGGAGCCAATTAAAGTAATTTTTACTAATTTGTCCAACTCAGTACTCAACATAACTATTCATGACTCTAAATGAATTATTAAGAAACTATGGGTTGAAAAAAAATATGAATTAGGATATTATCTAAATAATATATAAAACAAAAATTATGAACTTCTACTTTTCTCTTCTATTAATTTGCAAGTTATGCAACCCAAAAAATGGCTTTAGAAGGAAGTATTAGTACCGATCTTGGCAGTATAGGATTAAATGCCATCCCCATACCAACCCTGTTTAATATAAAGATAAGCATTCATTGCTGCTGTCGTGCCTTCCCCCACCGCGGTTGTTACTTGTCTTATTCCACCAGTTACATCTCCAGCTGCATATATACCAGGAAAGTTAGTCTCTTGGTTTTTATTGACTTTAATACAATTATCATCATCAAGTTCAATTCCTGCGTTTTTCGCTAAATCACTTTGGGGTTCAACACCTATTGCAATGAAGAGGGCATTTACATCTATTTTAGAAATTTCACCAGTCTCGATATTTTTAATTTTTAGCGCACCCAATTTGTCATCTTTTGTTATTGCTTCTTCGATTATGCAGTTATACATAGGGATAACATTTTCTAAAGAATCAACCTCATCTGCTATACATGCTTCCGCTCTCATACAATGGCGTCTATGAATGAGGTAAACTTTTTTTGCTACATTAGATAGATAAATTACTTCTAATCCTGCAGCATTACCTCCACCAACCGCAGCAACTTCTTGATCCCGGAATAAGGGACCATCACATGTGGCACAGTAAGAAATTCCATTACCCACTAATTGAAATTCATTAGGCAATCCAAGCGATAAATGTTTTGAACCAGTTGCGATTATAATTGCTCTTGCTTTAATTTCTCCCCTATAAGTAGAAATAGTCATTTCTTTTGGGTTTATTGCTGTGACTTCTTCATAAAAAAGAATAGCACCCCAACTTTCTGCTTGCTCCCTCATTTTCTCTGTTAATTCAAGACCATTAATACTACTAAACCCTGGATAATTTTCAATCTTCGGAGCTGTCCCAGCTAAACCTCCGAATCCTTTATTCTCATAAACAGCTGTTTTTAAACCCATTCTTCCACCATAAATTGCAGCTGTCAATCCAGCTGGTCCACCACCAATAATAATTAAATCATATTCATTTTTATCGGGCAAATCAAATCTCCTTCAGTTTGTAGCTTCTTTCAAATATATATATTAATTGTATAAAATCTATAAATTTTTTTTTACTATAATTTAGATGTTAGGTTATTCCTTCTTTAGTTGCCTAAGATATTTACACGCATTTATTCCCGCTCTCGAACCTTCAGCTGTAGCAAAAACTACTTGAAAAACGCCACCTGTACAATCCCCAGCAGCAAATACACCTTTAAGATTTGTTTTTTGTTCTTCATCAACTATAATATTTCCCATATCATCTAAATCTACTCCCGCTTTTTTGAAAATTGAATTTGAGGATATATGGGACAAAATAAATAAACAACTTAATTCAAATTCCTTCATATCTTCAATCTCTTCAGATTCAGATATATTAGATTTGCATATTATTTTTTGAATCATTCCATCTGAATTAGGAACAGCTTCAATTATCTCCATATTTTCAAAAATTTCGATTCCAGCATCTTCTACTTGATATGCCTTTTCAGGCAATTCTTCAATGCTGACATTTGTGATTATTCGTACTAAACAACCCATTTGTTGAAGAGCTAAAGCATCTTCTAACATTTCATCATCTTTACCAAATAAATACACAACTTCATCTTTATATGTGGGTCCGTCACTTAATGCACTATACGAAACACCAAATCCCAGTAATTTATCCTCTCCTTTTATTATTTCTTTTCGTGTACCTCTACCAGTTGCAATAATAACAACATCAGAGGTGATATTTGCTGTCCTGGTTGATGTCCTGTTTACACCCATTCCAAGCATTAGTGAGATTACGTCACCTTTAATAATTTTAATGTTTTCTGAATAACTCTCAGCATGATCCCTAAATTTCTTTAAAAGATGTTTTCCCTTAATATCAGTTTCTCCAGGCCAATTTTGTATTTCTTTTGCTTGTCCCAATGCTGGCAATTCTTTTCCTTCAAGAATAATTACATCTCTATTCGCTCGGGCACAATAGATCCCTGCACTTAATCCAGCTGGACCTGCTCCAATGATTAAAATTTCACATTTTAATTCATCCATATGATTAACCTCATGAAATATTTAATATTCTATAATAAGTGAAAAGCCCTTATTCTTATTATTTCTTTTAAATCATTTAAAATAATTATATTCCATTTAATTTAATTTTACGATTTTAATATCTCTTACTACATTAATAGGTCAATGTTTAAAATATAAGTCTTATCTTACGCTTTGAATAAATCATTAAAACAAAAACTTTTATGTACTTTTTTAATAAAAATAGGTATTAAAAAAAAATTAAGAAGAATATCTATTTTCGTACTACCCAAAAATATTCCCCACCTTTTTTTATAAATTCGGCTTTAGTAAAAAGTGTTGAATTTACAAACTCTTCAAAAGATTTTTTATCATAGAAACGCGCAAAGCCAGCTTCGTAAAATTTATGCATAATATCAAAAAGCTGACGGTCTTCTTTTGGTTCAAATATGCTTGGGATCATAGTTTCTCCTACCAGTAGAATTCCATCATTATTTAGCAATGAATACAAATCGTTAAAAACGGATCTCCGATAATTTTCATCATGGTCCATTTCATGGAGAACGTGATTTAACAGTATCAAATCAAATTTATCTTTATTTTCTTTAGCGTATTCATTTATAGGAATGTGTAAAACTCTAACCCGATTACTCCAATTATGATTTTCTATTAAATTTTTTGTATACTTAATGGCTTTTGAGTCAATATCGATTCCAACAAATTGAGCTTTTTTATATTTTGCTGCCCATTTTTCTATATTAAATCCATAGCCACATCCAACTTCTAGAATTGTACCTTGTTTTTTTAATTTCTTACAAAACTCCTTAAAATAATTTGAAAATAACCTCTCTACTAACTCACCCCATCTTGCACTTGATTTGTGAGCGTCAATCATAGATTCTTCAGGGATCTCAAAATTAAATTCCATTTTTCCTGTTTTAAAAAAATCGACTAGATATTCTTGCATTGGCGCTAAATAATAGAAAAGCCCTATAGTATCTCCAATATAAAACATACTATTACGGTCAATCAATAGTGTGTATACATGCGGTGCAGTTCTTAAAGTTTGAGCAGTAGCGTCACCTATTTCAAAAATGCCACACTCAAGGGCTAAATGAATCCAAGCATCAATATAATTTGAAACATAACCAAGTTTTTCTACAAGTTCATCTGGTGTGAATTCTACCGAAGAAATAACCGTAGTGGTTGAAGATTTTTTAGCTTTATCATGAAGGTAATCAAAAATACCAAGAACTCTTCCCAAACCAAAAGTTAAAAATGTACTGAATCCATAGGCACCCTTTATTAGAAATTTTTTCAATTGATCCCTTAAATTAACCTTCTTTTCATTTTCTTCTTGTGATATCATTAATTTCACCCTACAAAAAAATTGATGATTTTTAATTAAAATTAATTAGTTTAACTTAATTTAAAATAATTTCTCTAGCAATTGAAAGTTTATATTACTGCTCTATTTAAAAAATTATTTATCTTTCATTGCTCAAAATTAACTGATAAAATAAATTATTAAAGAAATAGAACCCAAAAGAATCATAGTTGTTCCCATGCCTCGTCCCATTGCTTTTGCTGAAAGTTTTTGTATAAAGTTGGAACTAATCAATCCCATACTAAAAGAACCTATACCAAGAAAGAGCACGAATTTCCAGTTAAAATAAAGCTGATCTTTAATAATATATCCTAATATTTGATAAGTACTAAATGTGAAAATACACATGAAAATGCTTAATATTAAGGCGGTTCCAACACTCTTCTTTAAAGGATAACCATATAATATGATTAGAACAAGTGTTATAATGAAACCTGAATTCGCACCAAACATACCTGAATTAAATCCTACTAATATCCCTAAAACTAGGGATAGTAAATAGAATAACCTTGAATATGGGTCAATAACGCTTTCAATTTGCACATCTTCAGAGATTAAACTTTGGTTCAATCTTTCTGTGGCTCCTTCTTTTTCTTTTAATCTTATACTAACTTTCTTACGTTTAGAAAATTTCTGATAAATTTTATGAACTATCTCTTTCAAGGTCTCAGATGTAGGAAATCCTTTAGAAAGGATAGTAGAACCTAAGAGAATAATAAAAGCTGGTAAGAGCCACCCGAAAATTACACTCAAGGGAGTAGTCATTAAAAGAAGGACACCAAAGAAGGAAGCAATTAAAGAGACTCCGATTAAAACAATAATATTCTTATTTAGATCGTATTGCTTTTTTCTTACATAATTAATTGCTACAGAAATAGCAGCAATAAAGTCATTTAACACATTCACAGATATTGCTAATAAGACATCTCCAGTTATGAGAAGAATAAGAGGA
>JBHLOJ010000053.1:18486-22709 GCA_048940605.1 Promethearchaeota archaeon | reverse complement strand
AACCAAACAGTTCGAGTTTGGTATTTGGGTACAATCCCAAAAACTGCAGCCATGATTCCCGCACCATAGTTTGGAAAAAAAGAAGGAATCGCTTCTCCTCCAAAGTATAGATCTGGGAGTTTTTCTTCATATTTATTAAGTACTTGTTCAATCCCATCAGGATTTTTAGCTAAATCCCACCCAAATCCAAAAACATCAATAAGACCTGCAATTGAAGCGCCTTCGTGGGGATAATTATAAGCTATAGCAGGACGATCGATAATTTCGTGATCCCACCATGCTTTTAATCTTTCTTTTGCTTCGCTAATATCTTCTTTCAATGCATTCATATGTAAACAACAAAATAAGATTCATCCATCCGGATTTGTATTATAATTCTTACAATAAAATAATCTTTTTTAATTCAGAATCTTAAGATCAATTGTTATGGAAAGATTTAATTCTGCAAAAATTTCGGCTGAAGATGTTGCTATCGCCGATAATAATGCTCAATGGTTAGGAATTCCATTAACTCATTTAATGGAATGTGCGGGATATAGTATTGCTGATGAGATCGTGAATAGATATAATCTTAGTGAAAAGTCAACTGTTGCTATTTTTTGTGGTACCGGAAATAATGGGGGAGATGGATTTGTAGTTGCAAGGCACTTAAGCGCATTTAATATCAAATCTTTAGTAATTCTGGTTGGAATCCCTGAAAAAATAAGAACTCAAGAATCACGCTTCAATTGGGAGGTAATCAAAAATAAGATAAATTATTTGGTTAAAACTATAGTAATTGGTGATTCTACAGATATCGAGAAAATAGCACTATTGAATAAAGATAGAAAGAAATTAAGTTTAATTGTTGATGGATTATTAGGTACGGGAATAACTGGAAAAGTTAGAGAACCTATTTCAACAGCTATCGATATTATAAATAATTTAAAAGAAGAGAGTGGAATAAAGGTTGTATCAATAGATTTACCTTCTGGAATGAATCCAAATACAGGAGAGGTGATTCATAAGGCTGTAAAAGCTGATTTAGTTGTAGCACTCCATCGAATTAAGCGGGGATTAATTAGTAATAGTGAATATATTAAAGAATTAGTAATTAGGTCAATAGGAATTCCGTATGAAGCTAATATATTTGTAGGAAAAGGTGATTTAGTTCCCACTCTCAAAACCCGAAATGTTGATAATCATAAAGGACAATTTGGAAGAATGCTTGTAATTGGAGGTTCTAAAAATTATTCCGGTGCTCCTGCTTACAGTTCACTAGCAGGTATTAATTTTGGCATAGATTTAGTCATAACTTATGTTCCAGAAGTTATTGGTGATATTATAAGGAACTATTCTCCAAATATGATCGTGAGGTCAAGTCCTGGTAAATGGTTAAATATGAGTTCATTTGATGAGATCTCAAAATTAATTGAATGGTCTAATGCAGTGGTTATAGGTCCAGGTTTGGGATTACAAAATGAGACTGAAGAATTATTAATTAATCTACTAGAAAAACTTAATCATGAAAAAAAGTCATATGTGCTTGATGCAGATTCTTTAAAATTAGTAAAAAATCATCTTGAACTATTAAAGGGTCAGAATGTTATATTAACACCACATGAAGGTGAACTAAAAATTATGACTGATATTGAATTACCCCCTTATAACCAAATTGAAGAGAGGAGCAAAGTCGTTTTAAAATTAGCTAAGAAATATGATTTTACACTTCTTGTAAAAGGACCATATGACTATATTAGTAATGGAAAAGAAATAAAAATTAATCGTACAGGATGTCCAGAAATGTCAATAGGAGGCACAGGAGATGTATTAGCAGGATTATGTGCTGCTTTTCTGGCTACAGATAATACTCTATTTAAATCAGCATGTTCTGGTGCGTTTCTTAATGGAATTATAGGTGAATATTGCAAAAAGAATATTGGGATACGATTTACAGCAATAGATTTGATTAAAAATATTAATAGTACTATAAAGGAAGTACTTATTCTTTAATAGAACTATATATGTGAAATATTTTTATAACAAATTAAGATACATTAGTACGCGTTTTCATTTTTTGATAAAAATTTATTAATTTCTAATTTATTATATTATTAAACTAGTTATTATGATAACTAAGTTGAGGTTTCAGAATTAATATTTTGAGTAACAATTTCAAATCAAGATGAATTATTAAACCATAAACTAGTTTTCATAAAAGAATAGAGGAGATTGATTAAAATAACGCAAATGTTTCTTATTAATCCAGATGGAACAACAACCGAACTGACAACAGAAGGACCAATTAAAGATGTGTTAAAAACTGATGAATGCTATGTTCTCGTTGCTGATGATTCAAGAAAAGTGTATCTCTGGAAAGGTATTAAAAGTAGTGTTAGATCTAAATTTATTGGAGCTAAAAGATCTCAGGAAATCCGTGGTCAAGTAGGAATGCATTTTAGTGTAATACCTCTTGATGAGGGTGATGAAGACCCTGAATTTATACAACTTATTGGTGGAAAAACAGAAGGAGGAATTGCAAAAGAAATAAAAAGTGAACCAGTTTCCCCGCCAAATGTTCATCCATTGAGAGAAAAGAATATTTTTGGAGCCCCAGAACCCGCTGAAGGAATGAATATTGCAGGAAGTAAAACACGAGCAGTAGAAAATGCAGGTCCTTTATACAGAGGAGAGGGATCGATGACAACCTATATGCAAGAAGAAACTCAAATTGATTTTCAGGAGATTATGGGAAAATTAGAAGAAATAGAAATCCCTAGAGGTTTTGAGAGAGAACTAATAATAATTGGGAATCAGGCTTATTCTGTTGTTGAAAAAGTACAACAATTTTTAGGGGAAAAGCAAGTTACTAAAGAAATCTCGAAAGTGGGTGCTATTCCTGAAGGTATTTTCTTTGCGGAAAATTATTCACCACGTATCCTTAGCGAAAATGGAAAGATTCTAGCTATAGAATTTCTTAAACGGTCTGGTCAACCATCTAAGCCAGTAGAAGGAAAATCCAAGCGAGAATTATTAAAAGATCAAATCAAACATCAACTAGAAGGTAATTAAATAAATTTTTTCAATAACCTTTCTCTTATTTTATCTAGATAGGATTAAAATTTCAAATATTCGCAAAATATAATTTTTTAAGTCAAAATTTTTTACTTATTATTAATTGAATAAAAAAAATTTTATACAATATGGCAGAATTAACTCCAGAAGAAGCGCATTCTCTTAGTCAATTTCTCTCAAGCATTACTGAATACTCGGATTTGGAAGCACTAGCTTTAATCACACGGGAAGGGCTTCGCCTTGCTTTTAGTGCAATTCCTGGTTATAGTATTGACCCAGACTTATTCTCAAGCCTTAGTGCGGTAGTTGTTCAATCTGGAGATGATGCTATATCATCACTTGGATATAAAAGTATGCTTGAAGTCATTTTACGTGGTGATAATGGTTTCATAATTCTTAGTGCTGCTGGCAGATTTTTCCTAATGGGAGCATCCCGGCAAATGCCCGAACTTGGGAAGGTTGTTAAAATCTTTAGATATTATGCTGGTGAAATAGCGAAAAGATATCCTAAGTAGGATTAAAAAGACTTATTTTTTCACTATTTTCTCTCATCTAATCTTTACACAGTACGTCCTAAATATATTCTGTGCATATTTTTGAATAAAGAGACTGATATTAAACAAAAAGTGATCCTTTTCGATAAACTAAGTCAATAATATTAAATAGGAAAATATAATATTATTTTTTGATCAATTTAACACAAGGTAATTTTTCACCTTCAGGTTTTTCCCAATAAATATATTTATGTAGATCATTATATCAATACTAGATAAATATCTTATACTGATATTAGTTTATTATTAATATAGACTGTATACAATAATTGATAGAAATTTTAATATATCTCACTTATATTATATTAAGAAATTGAGCAAAATTAATGAGAAAATATGGCAGAACTAAAACTCTTTGTAGATGGGAATAATGAAATTAAGGATAAAGTAATAATCTGTCAATCTAATGCCGATAAATTAAACGTAAAAAATGGAGATCCCGTAGAGGTTATTAATGCTGACAATAACTTAAAAAAGATAGCTACAGTAGAAATATCCAATGATATGTTAGATTTTGCAGGTCAATTTGCAAAAAATATACTTGAAGAGTTACAGTTTTCGGGAGTAGAATTAACAGTTCGTCCTGCTAGTGCTGCTGCTTCCCTCACTCCTAAA
>JBHLOJ010000053.1:0-18386 GCA_048940605.1 Promethearchaeota archaeon | reverse complement strand
TACTTGAAGAGTTACAGTTTTCGGGAGTAGAATTAACAGTTCGTCCTGCTAGTGCTGCTGCTTCCCTCACTCCTAAATTACAGGTTCCTAAAGTTCGTACACAAAAACCTTCTTCATTGTCTCCATTGCCATCACCTCCACCATCTCCTGAAATAACTCCTCCTCAGCCTACAACTACACCACAACCGGTTCCCCAACCTACTCCCCCTTCACAGTTTCAACCAGCTCCAATTCCGCAACCAGCTGCAATTCCCCAACCTTCGCCAACACCACCACCATCTCCTGGATTAACTCCTCCTCAACCACCTACTGGATTTCCTCCATCTCCAGGCACTCAATCATTCGCCGAACCAGCAGTTCCAGCTGAACCTTACCCTAACAAAATTGACATTAATATGTTAGCCAGTCAAAAACGGGGTGTGATTCTTAAACCTATTATAGATAATAATATAGAGGGAGGGAGAGTCCAATTAAATCCTAACGTTGCCCAACAATTGGGTCTCGGGCAAGGCATGCTAATAGGTTGGGAGGATCCATTAACAAGATCTATGGGATCGGCTCGGATTGATGCAGTTAACATAGCTATGACTGATATAAAGATGAGTTTTGATACTTATGAAGACACTAATATAAAATCAGATCAGGTTGTTGTATATTCGACTGAACCTCCTATTGAGAAGGCTTCTGAATTAATGTTGCAGGTTGAATCTCAGCCTAATTTAATGGGATATGCTCTAGTGAGCCCTAGAACTAAGCTTTCTCTCTCACTTCAACAAGATGATATTTTAGCATTCGAGGATGAACTTACGGGCGCCATGGGTGCTGGAAAAGTGGATATTTTAGAATCAACTCCAGATAATGTTATTATCATTGATAGTGAGATTTTAGAAGCTTCTGGAATAGGAAGTTTTGAAGTAAAAGTATCTAAAAATCAAAGAACCATTATTCCTTTACAGAGTATTTCATTGGGAGTTTCACCAATATCGGGAGAGGCAATTTGGGAGACAATTAGTACTGCACGAGAAAATGTATCGTCTATGAAAGGTTGGATATCAAATTACGTTATATTTAAGGGAATAAAATTAAGGTGGAATGCTGTTAATATTGCTTGTTCTGTTTTAGAGACTGTTCCCGATCTTACTGGGGATATTTTTGCAAATGTCACTGAAAACACTACACTTAGTTTAAGCCCAGTTGGTTTAGTTCCATTCAACGCTATTTTAATAATTGATATTAGCCGCAGTATGATGGCAAGAGATGTTTTCGTTACAAATATTGCTCCTGCTATTGAAGGAATAAAAGCTGCTATGGAATCAAGAGAAATCCAAGAGTTTTTGAAACATTTTAAAGATGGTATTAATATACCAAGGAGAATTTCAGCTGCTTTCGCTGCAGTCTTATTCTTGAGTGAAAAGGTTGGAAGAGGTTTCGGAGAAAAAGTAGCAGTAATACGCTTCGCAGATGAAGCCCAAATACTCCCATTCGGTAATAGTTATTATATGGATTCTGCAAGTGGTAAAAAAGGCGTTCTTGAGGATGCTGCACGTATGATCGTAGATAGAATTGGAAATGCGTATGGACAAGCCACAAATATGGGCGCTGCAATGGTCCAGGCCAATAATGTACTGGCAAACTTCCAGCAGATCAGTCAAGATAGCCCAAATATGGTTGTGCTTCTCACAGACGGTATTCCCACAGATCAAGACCTATTTCTTAGTGAAATTAAAAAGTTAGCTGATAATCCAAACGTTGTTACATATATTGTTGGTCTTGGAAATCCCGATCGTGAATTAATGACACGTGCGGCCTCTTTATGCGGTGGAGAATATTTCGAACCTGAGGATGCAGGAGAATTGCTTATTTGGTATTCAAAACGAGCACGTGACCTCACAGTAAAGCTAAAATCCCATAAAGAACAGATTTAAATACTAATTTTTTTTATTATTTCTTTTTTGGACTTCTTCTATGAGAAGTATTCATTAATATTATTAATAATAATTTCGTTAATATTTATAAGAAAAGTATTTCCATATTGTAATTATTAAAAGAAATAGTAATATATTAAGCAATATGAAGGATGTTAAAATTATAACTATAGATAATCGAGGGAGAATAGTATTACCTTTAGTAACTAGAAAAAATCTAGGTATTACAACAGATTCACAATTAATGCTTGTAAGTGACTCAGAAACGAAGGAAATACGTATAACACCAGTAGGAATTTCAAAGGAGGATAAACCTGTCAAATTTAGAATTACAATGGTCGATGAGCCTGGGTCCTTAGCAAAAATAGCCACAATTTTTGGAGATTTTGGTATTTCTTTAATGTGGGGAGAGAGTATTATAATAGAAAAATCAAAAACAGCAATTTGGACAGTACTTAGTCCAACCCCTAAAAATATTGCTATGGAAGAATTAAGAGAAGCGTTGATAAAAAGCGGCAAAGCAATTAATGTGGATATCTTACCTTTTGAATAAATTCATAAATGAGAATTTCATTAAGTATATAGGTATAATCTATGGCAAAGAAAAAAAAGAAAGAGAAGAAAAAAAAAATTGTTGAAGAAGTTAAAGAGATAGAGGATATTCAAGGCTATTCCTTAGATAATGCTTTACATTCGACAAAAACTACAAAAACAACATTACAGAGCTTAATGGAGGAAGCTACTGAAGGAAAGGGTTTTGAACTTCCAAAAAGAAAGGAAGAGGAAAAAATCACTCCACAATTATCTCATGAAAGCAGAAGTAAAATAGCAGAAGCGTATGTTTTGGAAGATGTCCCTTTAACCCAAAGAAAGGCTTCCCAAAAACGAGAGAATGTTCTTGTTACTTCTGAATCAATGGAAACAGCTAAACCATCAATAATTCAAAAAAAACCTGAACCTACTCCTCGTCCTAGGATTCAAGTAGAAGCATCAACAATGCCATCTCCCGGTGAGAAAGAAGATTTAGCACCAACACCACCAGTGAAAAAATCTCAATCATTGGGTAAAAAAGATAATATTTATAAAAAATTAATGATATTTTTCGAGGATTTATTAAAGAGTTATAATGAGAGATACGAGAGATGGGAGAATTCTATATCTAATATCTTAGCCATTTTAAGAAAAATGCGTAAAATAACGAAGAAAAATACAGATGATTTAGTTATTTCCATAAATAATCAATATAAGAAGATCCAGGAAAATCTAGAACTGTTTAAAGTTAAACGTGATGAAGTTGAAAAGGTAGCAGAGGTTGACATTGAATCTATGTCTGGTAAATTCAAGAGAGTATTAGGATTATTGGAATTACAAATAAAGGAATATCAATTAAAGAGAGTCACAGACGATTTAATTCATGAAATGAAGCATTAAACATCCGTTTTTTCTCAATGATTTAGTTAATTAAAATTAATCGGAAGAATATGTCATCTGAAAATATAAACCAAAAACGTCCATTAATTCTCGATATAGGCAGTAATTATTTTCGGTTGGGATGGGCTGGTAATGATTATCCAGACATTATCGCTCCGAGTGTTTATGTAGATAATAATGACTTTTTATTTACTTCAGATGTAATTGATGGTCTTGAAGATATTTTTATAAGTGAAAAAAATATTGATAATCAGTTATTTGGTGATGAAGCGTTAAAATATTCTAATATTCTTACTGTTCATGAGTTTAAAAAAGAAAATAATTTTACAATTTTAATGAAATTTTTCTATAATCATTACCTACATTTAAAGATTGCTGAAGAAAATCAATTTAAACAACCAATTATCGTAATCACACCATTTATTACATCTGAACTAGAGAAAACCAAATTAAAAGATATATTTTTTAATATATTTGATTTTCCAAAAATTCTATTTTTATCTGAAAGTCAAGGAATAATATCGACATTTAGGAAGAAAAGTGGAGTGATCGTGAGTATGGGAGAAGAAAATACTTATATTACTACATTCTTACATGGATTCTCTAATGTAATGGCAAAAGACACGTATCCAATTGCTGGTAAAGATATAACTAACTATCTTCTAAACTTACTTTTAACCCAAATTGGATCTGGAAAATCAATATATCTAGACCATATAATTACTAAGGAGATAAAAGAGAAGTTATCATTATGTGTTTTAGACCCAGAGGAGGAGATCAGAAAAATAAAAGATGGATTTACAAAATATAAAAGCACCATTGATTTACCTGATGGATCCAGTTTGGAAATTAATTCAGAAAGATTCCTTATTTCAGAACCGCTATTTGATCCGTCAATTATTCATATTGATTATATTGGATTACCCGAAGCAATTACTAAGGTGGTTCGTACATGGGATCGAGAAAATTGGGAGGAATTACTGTCGAATGTTATTCTTGCTGGTGGTGGAAGTTTGATTCCTGGTTTGGATAAAAGATTAAAATTTGAGATTTCAAAATTCTTCTCAGAGAGAATGAAAGAAAAAATTAATATAATAGCAGTCTCAGGAAGGGAGAATGTTAGTTGGGTTGGAGCAAGTGTATTATTTGCACAGGGAAAATTACAAAAAGGTTGGGAACAAAACCCAAATCTCTCTGAAGGAGAAGAACTGCAAAATCTCAATCAAAATAATAATTAAAAATAAGGAAATTATAATTTTATGACTGTTAGCGTAGATATCAAGCAGGAATTTTTATTGGATTTTCAAAAAAAAATTGTTATTGCGCGTAAATTATTATTTGGAGCTAATCATAAATGGGCTACAAATTTACTAGATAAACTCAGGATGGATATAGAAAAAAATGAATGGTTAGATATTCAGAAGAAGCATCAATTATTAATGATAATCTCCAATTCTTGGTGGATATATTTAAATTCACTTGTAAGAAGAGAAGAAGGAAAACCCAAAGTCGATTTAATCAGGTATATTGATGCGTATAAAAGATTTTTTTCATTCTTAGCTAATTTGGATGACTCATATTTATTTAATAATTTTGGGATAAATCTTCTTAAACAGTTTATAAAAATGGAAGATTTATCTCAGAAAGGAATAACTAAATTCATCAATTCCTTCTCTGTTAAATTACATGAAAAAAATGAATACCAAAAGTTAATAGAATTACAAATATTATTAATGTTTTTGAGGAAATCTGTCGCACCTTCAGAATTTTTTCATTTAAGTATGGAAAAATTGGGTAATACTGTATTAAAACTGGAGCCAAGTAAAAGAACGTTATTTATTTACATGATTTTAGAAAACATTTGTATAAAGTATAACCTTATGGAAGAATCCTCTGAATTTGTGAAGATAATTAACAAAATTATCGTCAATCGTCTTCCACAGTATTTAAAAAACGAATTTAGCAGTATTAGTAGAATATCGATCAATGAAAGAAGTTTTAATACCATTTTAGTAGATCTTGAGGAACTTATAATTTATTTGAATGATATTGGAGAATATTCTTGGATTATAACAATAATAAGGAATATATTCTCAAAAATGCAACTATATCAGTCTTTTGGGGACGCAATTACCTATATTAGAAAATTCATTGATTTTTCAATTAAGAGAAATCGTTTTGAAATTGCATTTGAGATTTATGATTTCTTAGAAGATTTATTTATGGAGAGAACAGATCTATCATATGATAATATTTTAATTGAACTATGGGTCGAAGCTTGCAAAAAATTTGTTGACATGAAAGAGAAGAAGTATTTATTACAGTCTTTAGAAAAGCTTAACAACCATTTAAAATTACCACAAACGAGTGCTCAAATATTCCATTATTTTTATACATGTAACTTGCTCTGGCAATTTAAATCTATGTTCTTTTCTTTAGAACAAAGAGATTTTTGGAGAATGATGTTCTATCGCGCTCTTTTTGAAGAAAAGAATTATAAAATCGCTCTGAAAATAATAACTTATCTTGAAAAGGATTTTAGTATATTGATAAAAGATGTTGAATCACTATATAGTGAAGTAGAACCTTTAATAAATCAGATTTATTCATTTGAAGATGATGTTAATTCTCTTAGATTAGATTATGAGAGCTTTACGATAAAAAATATGGTCATAAGAATAAATTCTAAGGGAATGATTTCATATCGTATGTATTCAACAGATGACCAAATTTTAGAGGGCAATATTACTAATGAATATTGGAATGATACTCAGATTTTAAATATATATAATGAACTTTTCTATGAGACAGAAAATAGGAAGTTTATGTTCAACCTTAATGAATTTGGGGAATTGTTATATATTTTTTTACCTAAATCAATTAGAGATTTTTTCAAATCCTTTAAAATTGAAAGTCTGAAAAATATCCCTCAAATCTATTTTATCATGGATAATATGACTATTCCTTTTGATTTAATATACGATAATAATTTTTTCTTGCTGAAATATTCAATTGGATACAAAATTGGTGAAATAACCCTTGGAGGTGTATCTTTTGAACAAGAACATCGAAATGGTTCTGTATCTGATCAAATAAATAAAAGATTTAATGTATTAATTATTGATGCGATAAATTCTACAAGTCCCTTAAAATGGAATGAGGAATTGAAAAGAAAAGAATTGATATACCCATTTATATCTGGCGCAGATGAGATAAATTATATTATGAATTTTTTTAATAATATCGATAATGTGGATCAAATATCTTCTCTTATTGGCCCAAATTCGACACGAGAAAAAATATTAGACAATCTCTTTAAAGATTTTTATCATATCATTATTTTTGTAGGTAATATCTTTTATTCTAAATGGAGCCCCAATGATAGCTACTTTTTAACGAATGACAATGAAATCATTACCTTCAAAGAAATAAATAATGTGTTAAGTCATAAAAACTCAAATTTACAACCTTTTTTATTTTTTAATACCCAAATTTTTGATATTGAAGGCGAAAAACTAAAAAATGTTCTTAAAACGTTTGGAGAGATTGTTACTCAGTTCGATCAAACCAAGTTTACAGGGATTATTTCGAGAACATATCCCCTCTTTAACGAGGAAACGAAAGAGATTACATCCCTATTTTTCGTTAATTTATTCAACAATAATAGCCAAGGTGTATCACTGCTTAAGGCTCGACAGCAATGTATAGGAAAGAAGATGGAAAAAATTGTGGAACAACAATTTAAAGATACATTAGAAAAAGAAGGTGCCGCAAGGATTGATTTAAGAAGTAGCTTAGCAGTATCCAGTTTTTTACTCTTCGGACAACCTTGGAAAATGTTGAATCCGTGAATATATAGCTTTCTATAAAAAAATATGGAATAAAAAATATTTATAAAGTCATTTTTTATTATTTAATACAAAAAGTAAATTTAAAATATTAAACTTGTTAAATTCATTATTTAAAAAGAAATTAATATAAACTAATTTAATGAATGAAAACATGTTTTGAGTTAAAAAACTTTATAAAAATGGTGAGTGGGTAAAATTTCCGACAGAATACTCGAGTTACGGGTAGAAAATAAACGATTGAAGCAGGAAATAGCTTCATTAGAGAATAAAATTATGACATTAGTAGGAATGTTTGACATTGAATCTTCTGGGGGGCAAGAGAAAAGAAATGTACTTAATGATCAACTGTTAAATTTAATTGCGTCAACAAAAGAACAGTTAAATATTGTCGCACCGAAAATAGATGATTTCTACGCTAAAGAATTAAAAAAAGTTGCTCAAAAAGGGATTCCTGTACTTCTAATCACAAACGATAGGGGGGATATACCAAAAGACCTACGACCTATCTATGATGATTTGAAAGTAACACAAGGGATTAGTATTATCAATAATCCCAATGTGAGATTTTTATTATTATTTAATACTAATCAAGCAATTTATTCAGGAGGTTCCTTGGATAGAGAAGAACTAGCAAAATCGGTATTGATTATCACTAAAATTCAAGAGAAAGCAAAATTGAGGAAGATTGCCCAGATTTTTTCCTTCATGCTTCCAACATTCATGAGAAAGTAAACCAACCTTTTTTTTATTTTCAACTCTTTTTTACATTATAATTTTATACTTTTTATGATGGGAATTAAAAATTTAATAAATTCCGAATTTATTGTAGAAAAATTTGGTGTGCATTCAGAAATTTATAATGAATTTATGAAATTTCTTATGGAGAAATCTATCTCTGAGAAAGATTACAAACTTAAGTTTAAGCAATGGAAAGAAGCATTTGTTAGTATTTATGGTAAAGAAATATCTTCTGAACTATTTCTAAAACATTGCTATTTTGTTCAATTACTTAAGATATTGGTAATTTTTAAATTAAGTTATATTAAAGCATTTAACTTTAAAGATATACTCAACAATACCCTTGAAAATGAAATTGAAAAACTAAAAATTTTTGATTGTAAATATTTTTTTTGGACTTCAATAAAAGAAGAAATTCTTAAAAAGATAAGTAATGAAATTGAAAACTTTACAATCGAAAAGCAAGACATCTTCAGTCAATTTTATCAACATTTATTTATTTCTGATCTAAGGCATAAAAAAGGAGAATTCTTTACTCCGTCACACCTTGTAAGAATCATGCTAGAGGATTTCTATGAATTTGGATTAAAAATCTTGGATCCATCTTGCGGTTCAGGGAATTTTTTAATTAATATAATTCTTAAAATCCTTAATTCAAAAAATCTTCTTTTAAATAAGATTAAGGCAATAAACAACGTCTTTGGATTTGATGTTAATCCTTTAGCGATTATTACTACAAAAGTTAATATCCTTTTAATTTTACTTGAGTTTTTTGAACTCAAAGGAAGAGAATTACCAGAGATTAATGTTTTCCTCTGTGATTCTTTATTTCCAGACGCTTGTAAAAATAATGTGGATTTAAAAATGAATAATATATATAATTCATTTGATTTAGTGATAGGTAATCCCCCATGGTTGACGTATAAGGATTTCTTCGATAAAGCATACCAAATAAAGATTCGAGAATTATCAAATTTATTAGCAATTAAACCATTAAGTCAATATATTACACATATAGAACTAGCGGCAATTTTCTTCTATGCAATTCCATCTCATTTTTTAAAAAAGGGAGGCAAGATTTTTTTTGTTATGCCTAAAAGTGTATTAAATGGAGATCATTGTTATAAATTTCGGTCATTTTATTCATTTAACGCTAATTTAGAGATTTGGGATTTTCCAGATTGTTATTTTTTCAATGTAGAACATATTTGTTTGAAAGCAGAATATATAGGTGAAAATAACACAATACCGATTACAAAAAGATATCCAATTAAAACTAAAATCTTTAATAAAGAATCAGAGTTAGTTAAAGAAACATTATATTCAAGTTTAAAAATTGATGCTGCGGGTGCTAAATTAATTATGCCGATTCAAGAATTAAGGATATTAAATAATTTACAGAATAGCCCATATAAAAACAAATTTCATCAGGGAGCTACACTGGTTCCGAGAACTCTTGTATTTTTTCAAATAAAAAATAAGAAAAATGGGTATCTTACAATTAATTCTGATCCTGACATATTATTAAGAGCTAAAGCAAAGTGGTTAATTAAATTTCAGGATAAAGAAATTGAGAATGAATTTCACTTTAAAACTTTTTTAAATATACATATTATCCCCTTTCAATTAAAACAACTAAAAGATGTATTTTTACCTATTGATATCCTATTTAATTTTGATCTAGAATATCTTCAACGGTATCCAAAAGCTCAGAGTTTCTATAACGAAATGAATTCTATATACCAATCTAATAAGAAAGAGACAAGTAAAATTAATACTCTCTACGAAAATTTGAATTATTGGAATAAATTACAAAAGCAAGTTAATAATAAGTCCTTTCTCATAGTGTACAATGCAAGCGGTTCTAATTTAAAAGCAGTAGTCATTAATAATGAAGAGCAAACCATTATTGTTGGATCTGAAAATTATTATTATTCAACTGATTTAGAAGAAGAAGCATACTATTTATCGGCAATTTTAAATTCCCCTAATTTAACAAAAAGAATAAAGCTAATTAAAAGTTCAAGGCATATTCATAAAAGACCATTCATGTTTCCTATTCCCATTTACAGTGGAAATAATCCAATTCATAAGAAGTTAGCGAAAACAGGAAAAAAGTGCCATATTATTGTCCAGGAGCTATATATGAATAATCCCAAAATTACATCTGAAAAGGTCAGAATTTTCATTAATAAAAAATTAATGAAAATAAATGAGCTTACAGAACTAGTTATTTTTCCTAAAGAGATATGAGAAAATTAAAAATCATAGATAATAATACTAAGTTATGTTTGATAATTTAGATGAAAATGCTTTATTTCGTAAAGTTGATTGTATCCGAATTCCTGTATCTAAAATTCAAAACTGATTCAAATGATAATGTAATAGGTTTAAAATAATTTTGTTGTTTTATGTGAATTTTTCTTTCCACTTTACTAATTCTTCGAGAAATTCCTTTTGGAATTCATCTTCTAAGAGATCTCTAATAGATCTTAATTTACTAATCCATTGTCTAATCACGTTGGCAGCTACAGCACCATGAGAGCGTAAAACAATATCTGATATATCCTGTAATTCACTACTCAATTCTTTACCCGTAGAATTACTTATGATTTGCATCAAGGTTTCAATTTTACTACCTAGGTTATTACCACTTTGGCTACTAACCTCATCTAAAGTGGTCTCTGAACTATCAAGAGAAGGTCTAAAAACTAAGGTATGGTTGTCGGTGTCAATTTTTACATATTTTTCTTTCCATTTGAAGAATGATAACACAAAATCTTCTTTAATCTCCTCCTCAAGGGGATTTTTTATTCTTTTAAGTTTGCTTATCCAATCTTTAATATCTTTAAGATCCATTGAATAACCTTCAGATTCTAAAATTATATCAACAATATTTTGCATTTTTTTACTAATATCAACACCAGTTAATTCCTCAAAATCTTTCTCAATGTTGGCGAATTCTTCTTTCATTTGAACAGTGAGATCAGTCTTCTGTTCAATTTTGTCCTTTATAAACGTTGAAGGAGTTACGTCTTCTGATTGAAATTGTGATTGTGATAATCCAGGACTTATGTATTCTTCTTCAACTTCAGAAAAGTAGTCTTTTTGATTTGCTGCCATATTAATAGATTTTTCTATCTTTCTTTCTTCTTTGAATTGTGCTGGATTTATAATCCCTTTTTTCCAGTTTAGAAAATCTTGTTTTATTTTTTCCTTGAGCGGATTATCTAATTCTTTCTTAATATTAGATAATTTCTTCTTCCAATCTACAATTTGAGAATAACCTTGCAATTTTAAAACAACTTCGATGAATTTATCAATTTGTTCTCCTAACTCCACACCTTTGAGATCATCAATTTTTTCTAAAAAGAGATCGAAAAGATTATTGACCTTCTCAACATCTAAAGGCTCAAGTTCTCGTTCTTCTAGAAGGGCTTCTTGTTCTAATGGTTCTGTTGTTTTTTCTTCTATGATTGGTTGTCTAAATTCCGGAGGATATATTAATTCCAAAGAGGAAAATTCATTATTTAATTTATTCAACTCTTCAATTACATATGTTTTCATATCATTGTCTAAAGGGTACAAATACTTTTCTAGCTTGTTTACAAACAACTTAAATTCTAAAATATTAAGTGAGATTCCATCTTTTTCAAAGGCCACATTAAGTAGATCCTTTAATTTTTTTGAGATTTTCTTTCCGGTATAATCATTTATATTCTCTATAATTTCATTAAATCCTTTGTTGATTTGGATTTCCCTAGTTGGTTTAGCTTCATTAATAATTTTTAATATACTTGGTTTGATTAGGTCTATGAACCTTTTATACGTTGTAGTAAAACCAGTAATTTCATAATTAGAATCCTCTTTTGATTTTTGGCAAATACCAAAAGCTAAGTATAAATTATCCCCAATAATTGCGACTATGTCATTATTTTTAAGTCTTAAATATTCAATAAATTTCTTTTTTAAAGCTTTGACATGTTTGTTATCGTGAGATTCTGAAGAGATTATTTTCAAATTCAGTCCCTTATAACTCATGCTTGTTTCTAGGCTATTACCATTGTATACCCCACTTTCAGGGCTTCCTGCTTGAGTTTGTACTGGTTCTACTTCTCTTTTCTTAATCTTCAAATAATCTTTCTTCCATTTCTCAATATCTTCTAATATTAAATATTGAGTATTTTGATCAAGGTATTTCCTAATGACTAATAATCTATTTAACCAACCTTGGACATTGTCGATAATTAAAGACTCAGGATTGATCTCTGAAACCATAGCTAAAATATCAGCAACATTATGACTCAACTCGTATCCTTTAAGATCAGATACATGTTTTGCTGTAAAGTCTATTTTCTCTAAAAAATCGGTCTTCTGTTTTTTGCTTGCTGTAATATTACTTTTTGGAGGTATATTTGGCCTCTTTAAGGTTAATGACTTTTCTCTTATGGTTGGTTCAGAATCTTTATCTTCAGAATATTCTAAATTAAATTCCTCTAAGGGAATAAAGTTTTCTATAGTTGGAACGATTATAGTCAATTTCTCTTTACACTTTTCTAATAGAAAGATTATAACATCTTTTATCTTTTCAAGATTATATATTGGAAGTACCTTATCAACAGAAATCTGATCTTTACTAATAAAATCTGCTAATATATTAAAAAGTGACTTTTCAACCATTTGAAGGTCTTTTGACGATAAACTCCCTGATTTCTGGATAATTTCATTACTTCTATTTTCAATAGATTCACCTAATCTTCTAATAAATGTTTTAAATGATTCAATTTGGGTAGTTGTGTTTGTTGAATCCATCCCATCAATAATTTCTCTAAATTGAATAAACATATTAGAAATTATTTCTTCACATTCTTCAATTTTCTGACTAACAGCTCTCATTACCCGTTCAATGTCAATCTCATTTACAATAGATCTCGTTTTTAATTTAGCAATTAATTCATTTACTTCAGTTAATAAAACTTGAGAGAAGTTTTTTACATTTTTCTCAACTTCAGATAAGATCTCTGTTGTTTGGTTACTTCCAGATTGAGTTGACATTATTTCAATTAAATCTTGACTAATCAATTCAATGTCATGTAATAAATTATCTTGAAAAATTTCAATCGTAGTGTTGTCTCCTTTAGCTTGGGGAGTTATATCAGAATGAGTGTCATCTAATTGAGAGAACGCATTAATCACTGCTGCGATTGGGGGAAGAAAAAGATAATGAGGAAAAATATCAAAAAATATTGATTTCATAACCAAAACCAACTTTTTACTAATTAGTTCATCCAAAATTTCTTTAACTTCATCAATCGATAATTTTGGTACAAATTTTTGTATTTCTGATAATGTAAGTGGAAATTTACCTATTCCTTCAAGATAAATTTTAATTGAATCATCAGAAAGACCAAAATATTTAAGAAGATTTTTCAAGTTTAAAACCAAATAATTATTTTAGAAGTATAAAATCTAATTTTCTTAATTTAAAATGAAAGAACTTGTTTTTTAATATTCTGAAATAGAAAAGGTGAAGAAAAATCACATGAAATTCTTTTACTAAAAAATCCTCACTAAATCTTCAAAATAAAGTCTTTAACTATTTCTATATATATTTTTTCTAATATTCATTCTTTCGGTTTTTAAAACTCGAGTAAAACTATGAAAGAGATATATTTAAAAACAATTAACATATTATTTTATAAAAAAGCACAATTTTGTAGAACTTTGCACATATTATTTAAAAGAAAAAATCCCGGATTCTTCGATTATAATAATTTCATTTTCTTTAATTGAATTTTGAAAGAGTAATTATATGAGAGATATTGATGGCAAAAAGTACGGATTTTGAAGTAGAAGAGAGATTTAGGAAACTCTTTGTAGAACAAAAAAAATTGAAAAAAGAACTAGAAGAATTTAATGAAAGATATGCATTAATCACCGAGAATGTTAATGACTATATCGGAGTATTAGATAAAGATCTTAAATTTGAATATATTAATGAAGAATTTCATAAAAAACATTTAGGCTATTCAAAAAAGAATCTAATAGGCTCAATGTCCATAGAGTTAATTCACCCAGATGATATTAAGCGTGTACTGGGATATTATAAGAAAGCAATTAAAACGGGAGAAGGAAAAATAGAATTTAGAGTAAAAGATAAGAACGGAAATTATTTTTGGGTAGAAGTTAAAGGAAAAAGATTTGTTGATGTTAACAATCAGTTAAAGACTCTTATAATTACGCGGGATATAACCGATAGAAAGGAAATGGAAAGAAAGATAAAAGAATCGGAGGAGATGTATCGGTTAATCTCTGAAAATGCAAATGATTTGATTAGAGTTTTGAACGATAGGTTTGAATTTGAATATGTCAACGAAAATGTACATAAACGTTTATTAGGATACACAATCGAAGATTTAAGAGGTAAAACTCATCTACCTTTCCTTCATCCTGAAGATCGAAGACACGCAATTCGATCAACAATGAAAAATTTAAAAAAAGGAGAGGGTTCATATCAAGCTAGATTTAAGGATAAAAGAGGAAATTACAAATGGTTTGAGTTTGCAGGGAAGATTTTTTATAATAGTATTGGAGAAAAAAAGATCTTATCAATTGCACGAGATATAGATAAACGTAAAATAGCTGAGTTGAAATTAAAAGAATCTGAAGAAAAATATCGTAAGGCATATAACCGTGCACAATTTTATAAAGATTTATTTGTCCATGATATGAGTAATATTTTGGCAGTCATTAACTCCTCAGCAGAGCTTATTCCTTATTATTGTGGTGAGAGTGAACAGTCAAAAAATATTAAGAATATTACAGACATAGTACGGAACCAAGTTGATAGAGGAGCAAAATTAGTTTCAAACGTGAATATGCTTTCTGAACTCGAAGAACACTTAGATACTTTTGAACTTATTGAAATCAATGTTCTGTTAGAAAATTCTTTTTCGTTTATTAGAAATTCCTTTAAAGATAGAAATATTAAAATCCAATTTGATTCAAGTGGAAAAAAATTAGAAGTTTATGCAAATCAGCTTCTACGCGAAGTATTTGACAATATTCTGATTAATGGGATAAAGTACAATGAAAATATTAAGGTAGAATTTATTATTAGAACTTCTAAAGTAAAATTAGAGCAGGATAAATTTGTTAAAATCGAATTCATGGATAATGGGATTGGTATTCCTGATGATAGAAAGGAAATGATTTTCAAAAGAGGGAATAGAGAATTAAAAGGAACAAAAGGGATGGGAATTGGATTATCATTAGTGAAAAAAATTATAAAGGGATATCACGGTAAAATCTGGATTGAAGATAGAGTTGAAAATGATTATACAAAAGGTAGTAATTTCATTATCTTAATTCCCCAAGTTAATTATAAATTGTAAAACAAATAAAAAAAATATTATAGAAAGCTTTTTCTTTAAAGAATCATTTTCTTTATTGAAATTGTGAGAAAAAACGATAAAATTTTTTGTGAATTAAACTGAATTTTGAAGAATTAGGCATTAACAAAAAAAATGTTAACGCTTTACAGAATTTGAATATATTTAAACCCACGCCTGTTCAAAAACAAGCAATTCCTTTAATTTTAAAGGGACAAAATATTATGACTCAAGCCAAAACAGGAAGTGGAAAGACTTTAGCTTTTGTCCTCCCAATAATTGAACGGCTTAAGAATCTTAATAATGAGGTTCTTATATTAGCACCAACAAGAGAGCTTGCTAAACAAATAAATAGTGTTATAAAGGATTTAGGAGATCATAAAGTAAAGTCTATAACGATCTATGGAGGTGTTTCCATTAATAATCAAATTAAGAAATTACATAATGGTGTTAATATCATTGTTGGAACGCCAGGCAGAATTATAGATCTTTATAAGCGGAGAGAATTAAGCCTAAGAAATGTCCAATTTGTCGTTATTGATGAAGCGGACAGACTTTTCGACATGGGTTTCGCTCCTGATGTTACATATATATTAAATCAAATAAAAACAGATTATCAATTTATGTTATTTTCAGCAACGCTCTATTCTAGTATTAGAGAATTAGTTAAGAAATTCTCTAAAAATAAATTTGTATTTCTTAATTTAAGTAGGGATAATATAACTGTAGGTAGCACTAAACAATTCTATTATTTGATTGATAGATTTCAAGAAAAATTTAAGAGCTTTTTAAAAATATTAAGAAAAGAAAAACCTAAACATACATTAGTATTTGTTAATACAAAAAAGACAGCAACCTGGTTGAATAATAAATTAAGATCAAGGAAAAATTTTGATTTCAAAGTGCAAGTAATTTCAGGTAATTTATCTCAGACTCAACGTGAAAAAGTTCTTTCTGCTTTCAGAGATCACAAAGTAAATATGCTTATCGCCACTGATGTTGCCGCAAGAGGTTTAGATATTGAAAATATTTCTCATGTATTCAATTATGATGTTCCTAAATTTCCTGATGTCTATGTTCACCGAATTGGAAGGACTTCTCGAATGAACAAGCGAGGTATCGCAATAACACTTTGTTTAAAGGATGAGTATGAATATTTATGTCATATAGAAGGTCTAATAGATAAAGAGATTAAACAAAAGACATTATATCAACCTCGACAAGAAGAAGGGAGATACCATAATCCTTTTTATTAAACTTCTTGTTTACTATTATCTCTTGTAAAATTATCATAATTCATTTGAATTTACAACTTCAATGGTATGAACAATTTCAATAAATTATATTTGGTTTTATGTTTTATATTGAATTGATTTATCATGTCTATTAATATAAATGAAACTGAAAAATTAATACAAGAATATCTCTTAGATGAAGGAATATTGAGAGAAAAACTAAAAGGGAATAAGATTGGATTTGGTTATCAATTTTCATTTCCACCCGGTTCGAAGGGGCATCCTATGTCAGTAGTAAATCCGAAAGATAAAAATTTTGTTATTATTTCTATTGGAATTCAAATATCTAAACCATATATTGAAGCTTTAAATTCATTAAAAGATAATAAAAAAATGCTATTTTTTAAGGAATTAAGGAAATTTATTATTCTTAAGAATATCTTCTTCCGAATTGATATTGAAAATTATAGATATGAATTTTATGATCAAATATTTATTAAAAATGATAGTACTATCTCAAAAAATTCTTTCTTTAAAAGAATTCGTTATTTATTTAACTGTATGCAATATAGTAATCTAATCTTAGATGATTTTTGCTCAGGACAGGTAAAGCATGAAGATTTTAACCATACTATGGGTACAAATTATTCCCTTTATACATGAATACGATTAAACAGATTTGGAATTTTAAAAAAAAAAGAAAAAAAAAAGGAAAAGGTCGGTTTTTTAAACGATTATTATCCTTTAAAAAAGTCTTTCTAATCGTATAAACAAACTGACAATGAAAACCAATCATTTCATTGGGAGTTGGGGGACTCCGAAAACTGTTTTTGTAACAGTATTAACCAGAAGTGGCATCCGGACCATTTGGTACAGAGGCAAACTTCAACTTTCTTATCAGTTACTATATCATATTCAGATTTGAAGTTAAGCCAAGGTGGGTAATCAGGCCATTGATTACTTTCTAATTCAATGTCTGTTGCGGTACTGAAAGTTACTCTATAAATATCTGTATAGCAAGGTTCATGTACCGGGGTACCCCAATTAAGATCTATTTGACCTACTTCAACTCCTTTTTGTGTAAATGTAATTTTACCGCATTCAGGTTTGTAACCACCAGTAACCCGAACCGTTACATAATAATTATTTAAATCAGCTTGAGTAATACATAAAGGTAATACTGCCCAATCGGGTAGATTTGTATTAGCATCATCAATTATTATTTCACCTTTTTCTGTATCCATCCAGGTGCAACCGCTCTTGGCTACTGATACGGAGTTTTCGATTTTTGGCTCCTGTAATTCAGGTTTATTTTCTGTTTCAGAAAAAAGCCCAATATTTACAGGACATACCTTGTTCTGTGAAAAGAATTTAGTTCCCCCTATACCCAATGCAAATGCCACAACAATAGATGCTACTGCTACAATCAGAATCCCTATAATTAGATTAGATTGACGCTGTTCAGTGTCATCTATTCCCATTGGCATTAATTCCTATTTAACTTTGGTCAATCACCCATCAAAAAATTATTGGTAATTAATATATAATTGAGATATCTATATTTATAAAACTTTTGAAAAAAAAAATTATAATCAAGAACAAAGACAAGAAAGCTTTAGAACACATTTTTTAAAAAAAACTTTTATATTAAGGAGAAAATTAAGACGGGAAAATATGTTATAATTATTTTTGGAGTGTTTCTAATGCAATTTTAGTCGATAATTGTGCTTCCTCAACTTCAACCATTCCTATTGCTACAGCGCAGATGTTATGTTGAGAAATGTATTCGAATGCTTTCTGTGGTTTTAAACGCCC
>JBHLOJ010000052.1:0-23051 GCA_048940605.1 Promethearchaeota archaeon | reverse complement strand
TTAATTACTCTCTTCATTGAAGAAAAAGATACACCTAAAATTCCAGAGGCTAAAATGAGAGGGGATTTTAATTTTAACCCAGAGAGATTTATTTCAAGCATTTTTTAAGAAAATAATGATTATAATTTTATAATAATTATTAATGGAGAAAAAATAACTCTGAATCATCACAGAAAAATGAAATCTTATATAGCTGATACTTATATTGGAATTTTTGCATTTGATGAGACTGGAAATATTTTAAATTTTATTGATTTTGAAAACCAAAAACAAAAGATAATTGATTTTTACATGGAAATTGAAGATGGTATTATTCAGAGTGTATATGAAGATTTCCTATCAGAATTGAAAAATTCTGGTTTTGATGAATTAATTTTTGATAATAAGCAATTGCAAACATTAACATCAACTTTAGAAGGATATAAAACGACGTTTGAGGCAACATCACTCGATCTTAAAAATTTTCGTTTAGCTTTGGAAGCTCAATTGAAAAAAGTTGGTATAAAAAAATCGAAAGATGAGATTCTCGCACAATACAAAGATATAAGTGAAGAATTGACCAAGAGAAAGGTAAGTGAGGCGAGTGGACATACTGATAACATGATAATTCAAATCACCGGTACATTAGATATGATCAAGAAATCAATTAGCTTATTTTCTAGTCATCTTAGAGAATGGTATGGTTTACATTTCCCTGAATTAACTGATAAAGTAGTTGAGGACAATATTCTTTTAGCAAAAATGGTTTCTATATTAGGGGCAAGAGAGAAATTTACTTATGAAAATCTTAAAAAAAATTTTGATCTCGCAGAAAATAAAATTAATACTTTGCAAAATTATGCTTCAGACTCTATGGGAGCTAATTTTGATCTAAAAACAGTTCAGGATTATGCGAGCCAAATTGTTTCTTTGGATTCATATCGTCAGGAACTAGAAGACTATTTAACAGATTTAATGGAAAAAACTGTTCCAAATATAAATACAATAATTGGATCACTTATAGGATCTAAAATTATAGCAAAAGCTGGTGGTTTGAAAAAACTGGCATTTATGCCTGCATCTAGGATTCAATTATTAGGTGCTGAAAAAGCTCTTTATCGTTTCCTTAAAACAGGAGAAAAGAGACCGAAACATGGTTTAATATTTCAATGGAATCAAATCAGATCAGCAAAACCCTGGCACAGAGGTAAGATCGCTAGGATTGTCGCTGGAAAAATAGGATTATCTGCTAAAATTGATTATTTTTCTGGTGAATTTATAGGGGATAAATTAGCACGTGAGATTGAAGTTAAAATTAAAGAAATTGAAGAAAAATATCCAAATCCACCTAAAAAAACAAAACCTACTAAGACTAGAAAAAGTAAACCTAAAAAGAAAAGATGAGGGAATTCTAATAAAAAATGTCTAAGATTGAAATAAGAAATCACCCAAAATTTTATAATGTGTTCATATCTGGGACTAAAGGAGATTTAAAACTTTATACAAGAAATCTTGATGAGGGAAATAGAATTTATGGAGAGAAGCTAATATTATACAAAGGAGTTGAGTATAGAGAATGGGATCCTTATAGAAGTAAGTTAGCAGCATTATTATTAGAAAATCCCATAAGTAATTTTTTATCAGAAGATATAAATTGTTTGTATTTGGGAGCCTCATCCGGTACCACCATTTCTCATCTTTCTGATATCGCAATATCAGGTATCATATATTCTGTTGAATTTGCAGAAAGAAGTATTAGGCAACTAATACAAAATACTTCACGAAGAAAAAACATTATTCCTATACTAGAGGATGCGCGATATCCACAAAACTATGCTAAATCAATATTTTCGAGTATCGATCTTATTTATCAAGATGTCTCTCAACCTAATCAAGCAGAAATTGCATTAGCTAATTGTAATTATTATCTCAAAGAAAAAGGATTATTAATTCTAGCAATAAAGTCTCAATCTATCGATAGTATTCAAAAATCTGAAGTGGTGTATGCTCAAGAAAAGAAGATACTTGAAAAGGGAGGATATAGTATCATTGAAAGCATAAATATACACAAATATGCTGCTAATCATATAGTCTTAATAGTAAAGAGAAAGTGAAATCAGAAGTAATCAGTTATTTTTCGAGTAGAAAGTTCTTCTTCTAATATTTTTTGGATTGTATCCCATGATTTTCTGGCGAATGGTGGTGCTTTTTTGTTCTCTTTTATCCATTTTCGTAGGAAATCAATAGTTTTTTTATCTGAAGGATATCCAGATCCAAAATCTCCATATTTTTCCTTCATTTCCTCAATTATAGTGTCTCTTTTATCCTTTGCAATTATAGAGGCTGCAGATACTATTGGGAATAGATCATCAGCTTTATGTTTTGAAATAATTTCTTCTGGAGTATAATCTAACAGATTTAATATTGAATTTCTAAACCTATCTTCGTTCACATCAACTGCATCAATATATATAGAATGTGGTTTTAATTCTTTGATGATTTCAGCCATTTTTAATTCTTCTAATTCATTCATGGTAATTCTTTTTTCTTCCCTTTGATCAATTTCTTCAGAAGATACTATAAGAATTTTCAAGGAGTGGCATTTATCTTTAATTAGTTTTGCGAGTGTACTCCTTCTTTTTGTACTTAATTTTTTTGAATCTTTTACGCCAATCTCCGTTAAATAAGGTATATTCTCTGCTTTAAAACAAACACCACATAAAACAAGAGGGCCAATAACGGGACCTTTTGGTATATAATTCGAAAGGAATTATATTCTACCAGCCTCGTCAATACCACAAATCAATACTAATTTCTCCTCAAGAGTCTTGGATGAGTTCGATAAATTCTTCCTCATCATCCACTTCTTCTAAATTCTTTATTTTTACGATATGGATTTCTTTTCCTTTTATGGATCCTGGAATTCTTATATTATTATCAATAATATAAAGTGCGGTTTTATGAAATAAATCATTAAACATCTTCAAACAATTAAAATTCATCTCATTTACTTTACCCTGGTCTTCTGAGAGAGCAGAAAAAAGAGGATAAAAGTCACCACATTCAGTTTTATCTTTTGAAGAAAATAATGACAATTTGAAAGGAATAGATCCTTTTTTATACCAGTAAAAAGAAAGCCCAATATCTTTAATTATATCTTCAACGTGAGATTCAAATTCACTCAATTCTATTCCTTCAAATATTTCCTTATCTTCTATATCATCCTTAATATTCCATTTGAAGATGTTAATTTTTTTGAATATCTCATTATCCTCTAATATATCTATAATTTTTTTAGCCATTTCTTCTGAAGGACGCATACTCTCATTTTCATATGAACTAACAGTTCTTTTAGTTATTCCTAGCTTTTCTGACAATTCTTTTCTTGTTATTGAATGCTGTTCTCTTAGCTCTTTCATTAAATTCCCATCTATAAATACTACACCCCCGCCTCTTCTTGCTAAAATATGAGGATATATATTATTTGTAAGAATTTTCTTAAGTGTATTAAAAGTTATGAATGGCAATCCGTTTCTAATATAAATTGTGTTATCTTCTAATTTTTGATACCTATTCCTAATTCCTATTAATAGTGGTTTGGATTTTAAAATTAAAGATAAAGATTTAATATCACGGACTAAATCTTGATTCAAGTTATCAATATTAGGAAATACTTTTACACTAAAAATTAAGTCATCTTTTTTCACTAATAAATCAAAACAAAACTTACTCTTGGTAGTAGCAAAATTTCCTAATAAGAATGTTTCATAATTAGCTTTTCTCAGCAAAGTGTTAATTTGTTCAATAACAGTACTTATCATTAAATCCAATTACTTAAATATTGGTATAATTAAATCTTTTTTTATGATGATAAAGAATTAAAACTTATTTAATTTATTTCTATTTTCAGTAATTATTAGAATAAACTATTTTATTTTTCAGTAGTCATGAGTAAGTTTAAGAAAATCCGCATCAGTTATTATTCCAACAAAATTGTGTTGATCATCCTTCACTAAAACAGCAGAATATCTAATAAGTAAATCAGATATATCTTTTACACTCCAATTTTCATTGACTTCAGGAAATGGTAATTCTTTGATAAGAGAGACATCTACACTAAGGATTTCAGGATTATCAGTTATATATTTTTGGATTTTCTTTGATGTTATACTTCCATAATTTTGTTTGTTTTCAATAATAGGAAGTTGCGATATACCATGTTTATTCATTAATTCAACAGCTTCTCTTATAGTTGAATCTGGTTTAATAAATTTAATTTCATGAGTCATTATGTCCTTAGCCTGCCTTTTAGATTTTTTGCGTCTAGTCTGTTCTTCCTCTAAATGTTCATAAATCATTTTAAATTTAGTATATGGAGGATCAATCAAACCACTTTCAATTCTGGAGATAGTGGATTGTGTCAATTTCAATTCAAGGGCAAGATCCTTTTGACTTATGTTGAGTTTTTTTCTTAAACGTTTTATTTCGCTTAAAGGGGGTAAATTTTTCATAATTCGATGTGTTATTGTATTTATTATTATAATATTTTATGCTTCTTGTGCATATTATAAGTGTAAAATATTTAATAAAGATTCACATTCATTAAATGCAACAACTGCATTTATCATTTAATAAGGAATTTAACTGATAAATAATTTAAAAATATATTTAGAGGAACTATTAATATCATTACAAAATAGGTTAAATGAAATGTTAAAAATTACTCGTGCTAACTTTTTACCTATTGAAAAAAGTGAATTCCCAGAACTCGTAGAAAGGAAAGGAATTGGACATCCTGATACTGTCTGCGATGCTGTTGCTGATGCTTGTTCTAGAGCCTTATGCACTTATTATCTTGAAAATTTCGACCGAGTATACCACCATAATGTCGATAAGGCAGCATTAGTTGGTGGAGTCGCCAAACCAGAATTTTTAGGAGGCTTAATAATCCAACCACAATATTTTTTAATTGTAGGGCGAGCTATAAATCAGATCCTTACAGAGTGTGGAGATGGTACTAATAAGCTTGAATATATTCCCGTTGCCACTATATGTCGTGATACATCAAGACAAGTTATAGGAGATATTTTTAGAAATTTAGATTTGGATAAACATATCCAATTCGATTATGCGGTACGCCCAGGATCGATAGATCTGACAGGTTTGTTTGATGAATCTCATCATTCTGAAGATATTCCATTAGCAAATGATACCAGTTTTGGAGTTGGTTATGCACCATATTCGGATGTCGAAAGAATTACTCTAGAGGCTGAAAGATTAATTAATTCGGATAAATTTAAGGATAAATGTCCCGCTTCTGGGGAGGATATAAAAGTAATGACAGAAAGAATCGGAAATAATGTAGGTATTACGATAGCTGCGGCAATGGTTAGTAAATATATCAATGATATCGATGAATATGTTAATTATAAGAATCAAATTAAAGATGCTGTATTGGATCTTGCATCAGATATAATCCCTGATCGTGATGTGACTTGTCAAGTGAACGTAGCAGATATTCTTGAAAAGGGTCTGATTTATAATACAATGACAGGCTGTAGTGGAGAGAGTGGAGATGATGGTGAAGTCGGACGTGGCAATAGATCTAATGGTCTTATAACTCCTTGTAGAACAATGAGTTTGGAAGCCGTTTGTGGAAAAAATCCAATAAACCACGTAGGGAAAATCTATAATGTATTAAGTACAGAAATGGCAAGAGAAATTGTAAATAAAGGTCAAGGAGATATACTTGAAGCTCATGTAAAACTACTATCTCAAATTGGTAGACCCATAACAGACCCTTGGATTTCAAGTCTAGAATTGATACCAGCTGACGGCGTAAGCTTCGATTCGGTAAAGAAAGTCGCACAAGAGGTTTATGATATAAAGATGACTAAGGAAAGCTTTATTGACTTGAGAAAGCGCTTAATTGCAGGAGAAATACAAGTTTTCTGAATTTTAATCTTGATAAACAAATTTTTATTTTTTTCTCTTTTTTTATATAATAGATTTTCCTTCTTATGTATGAAAAAAACTATTTAGATAGGGAGTAAAAAGTGGGTTTAGACAAGTGGATTAAAAATGAACAGGATGTAAAAAGCGAAAAGAGAGAGAAAAAGCAACCAGTTAAAGTTAAAAAAAGTAAAGGTGAAGGAGAGAAAAAACCTGACCTCAAAAAGTCCTCTATGACATTGGTAAAATATATTCTCACTTGTTCTAATGCGAAATGTAAATATCAAAAAATAATTATGAAAAAACAACTCACAGAAAATGATAAAATCTGTCCTCGATGTAATAAGGAAATGAAAATTAAGAATTAAATATTATAACCATTTTCTAATTTTTATAGGATGCTCAAGTTTATAGAGGTTTAAGTGTTTTCAAATTAAATTGAGATTCACAATTTGGGCATGTGTTAGGTTTTTTTGAATATTTTAAGATAAAGTAAACGAGAAAGCCCAAACCTAAGGTTAAGATAACGAGGAAACATAAAATTTCATGATAGATATGATCAAACGTTTTACGCCCCAATACCACATTTTGTTCACACGTAGGACAAAAAGCGGTTCTTTTACCTTTTTTCGTGTTAATTCACTAATATTCTGATTATAGTTTTAATATTTATTATATATAAAAGGAAATTTAATTAATTTTTGTTGGGCGTTAACACCTTATCATTAATTTTCCATCTTTTCGCAGGCCTTCCAATATGAATGGAATTTTCTTTAAGACATTGATTAACTTGAGTATAGCTTCCCATTCCAAGAATGGCTCCTTCTTCGACTACTGTTCCTGGAGAGATTACACTAAATGCGCCTATAGTGCATCCATCTTTGAGTATTACTCTTTTTATGAGGAATAAATTTCCAATAATCATTGAACTCATTATTATTGACCCTTCACCAAGAATCACATTATTACCTATTTCTACGAAATCTGAATCAATATAACTGTCTAATACTCCTGTATTATAGGGAATTTTTATACCTAATATTTTTAGAGCTAACAATTTTGCCCATGGTAAAGGAAAGTAATTATATATTTTTAAAATGAATCGTTTTAAATTTCTTCTCAATATAAAGAAAGTGAAGTCTTTATCATTCAATGATCTTTTGAATATTCCTTCTTTGGGTATATGAATTAAATTTAAAATAATTAGATATAGTTTCGAAAAGAAGAGAAGAAATAAAATAAAGATCACATAATAGAGGACGATTGAAACTGGTAAAAAGCAGATTATTACGATGGTAGGAACCCATAAGGAAAAAAAGACATAAAATAAAATAAAGGATAAACTTGTAGGAAAAAGAGAAAGCCATACTATTATGAAATTTTGTAATAAACCTACATTATACTCTACAGCATTGTTTGTTACAAATAGATCGTTAATCCTTACAATTATCACCAAGTTTATAATTGATTATTCGAATTAACTCTACTTCAGGAATTCTTTTTATGGGAGAATCGAAATAAGCTGAACTAGATGTTAATCTTTCGGATTTTGAGGTAACAGATAAAGGCAATAAAGAAACATCATTCTTGATTTCTGTTCCTGGTGCAATGCAACAATTATCTGAAATACTGACATTTTCTCCTATAGTTATACTTTTAATGGTTAGATTTTTATCCCAAAGATGGTTAGCAAGTAAAGCCTTTCCTATATAAGAGTTTTCCCCTACTTTTAAGAATTCCTTTGCCAAATAGGAATTTTCAATTACAGTTTTTTTTCCAAAACAACAGTTACCTATAAAATTAAAAGCAGGTTTTATTAACCATGGAAATGGGCTTTTTTGTATTTTCCATTTAGCAAATCTTAAAATAAAAGAACGTTTGAAGTAACTCTTGAAATCTTGATTTTTATTATTCCAGTGAAAAGATCCTTCTATAGCGGGTTTTTTATACTGCATTACTTTGTAAAATACTTTAGTAATAAGTATAACTGTGAATAAATTAATTAATGTTAGAAAAACAAGAAATAGAGGTGTAATTAGAAGTATTAATAAAGGTTGGATATTTGCATGAATCTGGAAAAAGTTAGGAGAGCTTAAGTAAAACGGGAAAAAATATTCCTTACAGAAAAATATTATGCCTAATACAGGTATGAAATTTGAACAGAAATAAATAAAACCGAATGTGCTTATATTATAGGTCAAATTTTTTACGAATTTATCTTCAGGATTTAAAGAAGATTTTGAATTATTTTTTAATTCATTCAAATTTAAAAAAAAGTCGCTGGGGGATCTTTGTATTTCTTCTAGTAGATTTTGATTCTGCGAAGAATTGGGTTCTAAAAATTGATGAAATTTAGTTAAAGACATAGCCTCAAGTATCATATTTGAACTTATATGAGTGCCTGGAGCTATAAATGAATTCGAGCCAATTATAACATTATCTTCGATTATAACTTTTTTTATAATTAAATGTCCCTGTAGAATCATACTTGATTTTATTGAACATCCTTGACCGATAATGATATTTTTTCCTAATTCGACGAATTCCACATCAATATTTCCTGAGGAAATTTTATTAGAATAATCCGTTTTTATTCCCAATATTTTTAACATAAGATTTTTAATAAATGAGGAAGGAACTAAATTTGAAAGCCAAATTGGCCACTTCATCGATACTGCTCTTAAACTCCAAAAATAATAATCTCTATCACTTTTATTTTGGTTGAAAATACCTTCTTTTGGTTGATGAATAAACTTAAAAATAGCTAATAGTATCCTTGATAAAATTGTAGAATCTATGATTAAGATTAGATAACTTATACAAATTTGGAGAGGTAAAAGAAGGTACAAGAATATAGAATTATATTCCACAATTTTCCAAAAAAAGTATAATTCTATAATAATCGGTAAGATAGAACCCCAAATAACAAAAATATGAATAAGAAGGAATTTTTTTGATATTAATGTGTTTGTTGCAAATGGTCCATCCTGGATTGAAACAGGGCTAGACAATGTTAAATTTTACGAAATTTGATATAAAATTGTAAAATAAGTATATTCAGTAGGAATTAAACTTTTTGATACTAATTATCATGGAAGAAAACATACTAAATAAATGATTTCTATACAAAAATTGAAGTTATAAAAGTCAATTAAACCCTCTAAAAGGCTTTTTCTCCGGTTCTTTCCCTTTTTTTTCTCCAGTAGTTAAGATATCCCATGTATTATCTACGCCTAAATCAGCTAGCTTTTTTCGTTCTTCTTCTATTGAATATTCTTCCTCTTCTTTTTCTTCCTCACTCATAACGTTCACGAATTAATTGTTTAACTCTAGTTTAATAGTAGACTTCACATTAATAAAATTTAGTAAAGTGAAGAATAGAGGACTAAAGAAAAAAATCTTTTTATATAATTCTTAAAAGAAGAGAATATTCTAAATAATATTTTAAATCCGGAATTTAATTATTAATTATAATTCATATTAAAAATAAAATTTGGTGTATTTATGGTAAATTGTGCTCATTGCGGGGATGAAATAATTGGACAATCTTTTTATTGTGATAAATGTGGGTATAATTATTGTGTAAGACATAAAGAACCAGAAAATCACGACTGTAATATTATAAGAGAGAGCTCAGGATTACAGCAATCCATATCAGCACCACAAACCTATAACCTTGAACCTCAAACAGCATCTATTCCTCAAGATCAGACATATCAGTCTCCAGGTACTCTAGGAGTTACTCGCGGAACTACAGATGGAACGTATACATGGTATCGCCAGGAATCTCAGGTTCCAGCAAATGCATTTGATCCCGATTCTGGAATTGAATTTAAAGGAATTTTGCTACCCCATAAGTCAGAATTATTCCATTTTTTAGTTGGGGTATCATTGATTTTTATTATTGGTCTTTTGACATTCTATCCCAGTTTAGTAGGTTCAGGGTATGAATGGGCAATTTTCATGTTAGCCAGTTTTTATGCTACAGCTTTTTTCTTTCACGAACTTGGGCATAGACAAGTGGCAAAACATTTTAATCTTCAGACTAAATTTAGATTGTTAACATTTGGAATGATGTTAACGGTTATTGGTGTTGTGTTTAACATATTTTCATTAACTTCGGGGGGTGGGAGCTTTCCTTCTTTAGCTTTACCTGGAGCTGTTGTTGTTTTGGGTTTGAGCAAAATAGGTAGAACTACAGGTTTGTGTAAAGCTGCAGGTCCTATTATCAATCTTATATATGGGATAATTCTATTCGTGATTTCATTCATGATTCCCTCTTATCCACTTAATATGTTAATTGGATTAGCTGCGAATATAAACTTCATGTTAGGTACTTTTAATATGCTTCCTATTGGTATTTTAGATGGGCAAAATATTTGGAAATGGAATAAAAAAATATATATCATGCTATGCGGTTCATTATTAACACTACTAATAATTACCTATGCAATTATGTATGCTCCAGTTAGTACTAATCTATATATTAATTAGCTGAAAAGGAGTACAATTATCCCTAATGAGTCTTTTTATTTTGTTATTAAATAAAAATAAAAAGTAAAGATTATGAATGATGAAAATTTAAATTTAATATTCATTTGAATTATTTTTCAAAAGGAGTGAAAAATTTAATTGCCTTTTTGGTGAATTTGACTGACATATTGCGAATTCTGTGGTGAACAGATCGGATATCTTCCTTTTACATGTAAATATTGTGGTGGTACCTTTTGCAAGAAGCATAGACTACCAGAAAATCATGAATGCACATTTGAATTAAAGCATGTACCAGTTGTGCCAACTACTCCTAGAAGTCCAAGTAGGCGTCGTCAGGATGTTGTTTTAAGGAAACCTACTTCACAAGAATATTTGGATCAAGGACCTAGGGTATTACGAAAATATTTACGAAGACAAGATAAACAGAGAAAAAAAACACTTAGAGTCTATGGAAAATCACAGAAAGCAACAACCAAATATAATTATACTAAGGTTTTATTTGCACTAATAATTATTATTACAATAACAGCTTTAGTCTTTGATTCTTATGGAATTTCTCAATATATATATTTAAGTTTTGATAAAGTACTGTCTGAATTTACAGTTCACACTTTTCTTACAAGCCTTTTTCTAAGTAACAGCATTATTATATCTCCCGACTTTCCCTACTCATCTTTTAATGGAATTATTAATTTGTTCTTTTTATTCTTTATGCTGTTCTTTTTATACTTTATTGCGAGAAACATTGAATATAGTTATGGAGCCTCTTTCTTAATGAAGTTGTATATTATTAGTGGTTTATTTTCGGCATTGTTTTATATTTTACTAAGATTATCATTACTGGGTATTTTACCGTTAGATGATCCAACCCAAATATACGTCGGATTAGCATGGGGTGGTTTATACGGCATTATTTCATATATAATCTTTCCAATGATGAGCCGGAAGGTAAGAGCATTCATGACTTTTGTTCCAATGAGGATGTCGGGAAGATCTTTTTTGATAACTATAGTGGCGATACGTTTAATGTTTGGATTACTTTATGCATTAGTTTCTCCAGTATATATTTTATTTTACTTCCCGGAGCTCGGAGGGATTCTAGGTTCTTATCTCCTATTTAAATACAAAATTCTAAAACGTTAAAAATATATTTTGATTTATATTTAAAATTGATAAAAATTATCAATGAAAAAGACTTAATCTTTATATTTCAATTAATACTATCATTTTTTTTTGATATTCTATAATGCCAGAAAAAGAAGCTTCTCTTATAATTGAATTGAATGAAGATTTAATTGCAAATAATGATAATTTAGCCGAACAAAATAGTAAGACTTTAAAGGAACTTAAAATAAAATCTGTTGATTTTGTTGGAGCAATTGGAGCGGGAAAAACAGCAATTATCGAGAGCATCGTACAACAAATATCAAAGGAGTATAACATTCTAGTTGTAAATGGTGATGTAACCACTAGAGTTGATGCTGATAGGATTGAAAAACATGGAGTTAATACAATACAGATTAATACAGGAAGAGAATGCGCTCTTAATTCTTATCATATTTCACAGGTGTTAAAAAATTACGATTTAAATCAAGTAAATCTTCTCTTTATAGAGAATGTGGGAAACCTAATTTGTCCATCTGATTTTATCTTAGGCACTGATAAGAGAGTTGCAATCGTTTCCATTACCGAGGGTGAATGGGTGATAAAAAAACACCCACTATTGTTTAAATCCTCTGATGTTGCGGTTATCAATAAAATTGATTTACTTGATGTTATGGATATTAATTTAGAGGAAATGGTTGCGGACGCAAAAAAAATTAATCCTAACATCGATGTTATACCAACAAGTGCTACCACAGGTAAAAATATATCAAAACTTATTTCCGCCTTAGACATATAAGAGTCTAAAATTCAATTTGTAATTGAGAATGATAGTTTGACAGCCGAGGGACTAGAAAATCTTACTCCTTCTAATTGTCTAGATGAAGATCCATACGATAAAATAATTAAAATGAAATATGGACAACAGATTAAAGCATTAAAAACACGAAATTTCAAAATTGAAAAGTTTTATGGTAAACAAAAAAAATTTGGTCTAACTCCTGAAGGAAAAATATTAGGACTAATTCTAACATATTTCGGATAGATTTCCTATTTTCAATTTAATAAGTTTATATAATTAATTTAAAATACAAAATATAGTAATGAAAATTGCTGTAGATGTAGATGGAGTTATTTTTGATCTTGTGAATGTATTTCTTGATATCTTTAACCATAAATTCCGTACTACTTATAGAAGAAATGATATAAGTCAATGGGAGTTTTATAAAGATTGGAATGTACCTGAAAGTCAAGTATATGAAATTTTCTATCAAATCTATGAGGGTAAAATCCCCGCTCCTTTAATAGATAAAAAGATCCCAACCTTATTAAAGAAAATTAATAAAAATCACCATGTAGATATCCTTTCAGCAAGAAATTCGAATTACAAAGCGCAATTAAAAGCACAATTACAAATACACAATATCGTCAAGAGAATTTCATACAATGATATAATTCTAGTTAACGAAAAGCCTTTTGATTTAAAGCTCCAGCATCAATATGATATATATATAGATGATAATCCAAACTTAGTTGACCCGATTAAGAAGATGAGAGATAAAACATTGTTTTTATTTAATCAACCATGGAATAAAGATTCAATTTGTGAATTCAATGTAATAAGCATTGAAAATTGGCAACACTTATTAAAAGAATTAAAGAAAATTAAAAAAAAATGATTAATAAATTAGAGAGAATATAATATTATTATTAAGGAAAATAGTTCTGATGTATCATGTCAATAAGGCAATATAATACTGAGTTAGGAACTTTAATTGATAAAATCGTCAAGGTATATATTGATAAGGAGAAGTTTTTTGTTGGACAATTAAAAGGAATTTCAGAGGATTCAAACCTTATTCTTGTTAATGCAAAAAATGAAAAAAATAAGGTATTCCCTAAGTTGTTTATAAGAAGTAATTTCTATAATTTCGTGAGTTTGGAAGAAGAACCTTTTCCAATGGTTGCATTAAGTGAGCGTATTGCAGCAATTTTCTCAAAAGGTCATGTTAATTATATTGAAGATCAAAATATAATATCCATATTAAGCGGAAAGATTGTCGTGGACGAACATGGCGTGAAAGGTGAGGGCCCAAGTGCAGATCGGGTTAGAAAAATTTACGAGCAATTTAAATTGGATTTAGAAGATTAATTTTTTTATATTTTAATCAATTTTCTTCATTAAATAATTTCAGTAAATTTTTTAATTGTATATCTACAATTATGTTTTTCATGATGGCTTTTCCTAAGGGAGCTACTTTTATTATTCCTAACTCATCGAATTTCCTTAAATAATCATTCTCAATTAGAAATTGGATATCAGTATCCCAGACATTGGCAAAAATTTCTTTTAAATCTTCAATTTTTATATTCTCATCAACTTCTTTGCTTAATGCTATTATTAGCGCTAAAGCACCATATTGAGAGGGAGTAATATCATCATCCTTACCCTCAGATGTTAAGATATAAAATGTTTGTTCAAGAAATTTAGTTTTAATTAATTCAAATCCAATATTTTGTAAATTTACATATATTTTACTCATAATTTGCTCAAATTTTAAATCTTTGCTTAAATTTTTAAGATCTTCTTCTCTAATCATCTTTTGAGGGTTAGTTAAAATAATTTTTGTAATGCTTTTTATTACTTCTTCAATTTCTTTTGTAGACATTATTTATATCATCCATTTGCTTGTATCGTTATCAATTTTAAGTTTTTTATTTCTTTTTTCATTTCTAGATTTGAAAGAATAAAAATTAAATTAAAAGAAGCAAGATCACGTTCGTTTATAAAAAGAGGTAAGATTTTTCTAATTGTTCTGAAAATTGAACCTGCTTTATTATACATACTTGGGATAAATAAATTTGAAAAAACTATATTGTCATTTTTAACTTGAATTTCCATTGAAATGTAATATGTTATAATAAAAAATATTCTCTCTGGTGTAGTTAATTCTTTAAAAGTAATTCTTTCCCGATTATTTCGAATAAATCCAATTTTAATGAAAAAGTTTTTGTTATCATTATTTAGATAGATTTTAAAATTTGATTCCAAATTAATCTCATGTAAAAATTTATTAATTAAGGATTCAAGCTCATCAATTTTAGTTTCTATTCTTTGAAAAGATTCAAAGATTTCAACAATATTATCTTCACTTTTATCTATTTTTAATTTATTTTTAGGTTCTTTCAAGATATTAATAATTTCATTTAATTTCTTTACTATTCCAGATAAATCCTCTGGATTCTTTTGATCATATAGATGTTCTGGAATTGAAATGATGTTCAATTCTTCTTCAGTTTTTTTAAGATCTAATTCAATTTCTTGTTTTGATCTTACTGATTTTAAATCATTTACCTTGAGGTTTTTATAGTAACTATTTTTATTTTCCAGACTATTCTCTCTAAGTTCTTTTTGACACTCTTCTACTCGTTTTTCATCTGCTTTGATCAGATCTCTAAGTTTTTCATAGTCCTGTTTATATATTTCGTAAAGAGGGTTAAGTTCATTGTATTTCAATTTAATTTCACCTATTTTCAGATTTAATTCATTAATTTCACTTTGAGCATTTCTCGCTTTCCTCTGAAAGGCTTTTATTTTTTGAGCATTCGTTAGATTATCATCAATTTCTGGGAATTCTTTTGATTCTTCTTTTACCGTGTTGGGGCTTCCAGACATTTCACGAGTTATTTTATTTATTTGACTAAAAAATTCTTTTTTCTGTGATGTTAGATCTCTAACTTTTAGTTCATAATTTTTGATAGTTTCATTAATTTGATCAATTTGGTTTTTTCGCTGAAAATAATCTTCTTCGAGGTATCTTAGTTTCTTCTTATTATCTTCTATTGCCTTATTTAATTTATTTAATAAATCAAGAATTGCAGCGGCATCACTAGATCTTTTATATTCTTCCATGATTTCTAATTCTTTTAAAAAATTTTCTTTTTTTTGAATGAGAGAGTTAAACTTAAGAATTGAAATTACTGATTCTAGAATCTCACTATACTGTGAGACAATGTCGATGTTTTTTTTCATTATATTATGAAATTCATTAAGTATGCTTAACAAGGATACCCCCATTTCCAAATTACTGGACATATCTAATCGTTCTATATAGTTTCTTATGAATTTATTTAAAGGAATTAGGTCAACATTCTCAAGAATTTCAGAGAAGTTTTGATTATCAAGGTTTTTTAACATATTTTTTTTAAACTTTCCCTTTATTACCGTATATCTATCTTGAATTGGGATTTCTTTAGAGCCAATGGAAATATTAAAACCCTTTGCTGAAATCTTAAAACACTCCAATAAATGATTTATGTTTTTTCAAAATGATCCTTAAATTTCTTATACTCCTTTTTTTTCTTGATTTTTCTTTCTCTAATTAAATCAAGAGGATCTTGTTCATCATCTTTCTGAATTAAATATTTTTCTTCAAAACTTTTTCCTAATTTAGATTTGAATTTCTCGATTTTTTCAGAAACTTCCTCACTAATTTCGATTTTTTTCGTTTCTTTATCCCTCGTTCTTATATCACTTAATTTCTCTCTGGCTTTTTTACGAACTTTTCTTTCAAATGCTTTGTCTGATAATTTCAAATAATCATTGTAAGCTTCTTTTTGTTCTTCTTGCTTCTTTTTCAATTTTTCTAATTCCTCTCTCTTCTTTACCATTGCTATAAATTCTTTTTTTGTCTCTAGTTCCTTTTGGGTTAACTCACTTTCGAAATCTTGAAGAAATTCTGTAAATGTGATATTTGGATCTTCGAGAAAGGCTGTTTTGAAATCTTCTATTAATGATTTATCCGTATCTTCTGATATTCTACTTATTTCTATTTTAAGTTTATCTTGAATTAGAGTTTCATAAAATAACTTAATTTTTCTTGTAGTCCTTAAAAAGAGTGAATTTTGTTTTAAAGAATCTAAGATATCTGACCACTGAGCGAGTTCTATCGATGGAATATATGAAATCTCATGAATTGTTTTGTTAATCTTTCTTTTTTCAATCAAATTTAATCCAATCTCTTTTAACAACTCTCGATTTAAATTTAATTTCTTTAATTTCTCTTGGTTTTTTTCTTTATATTTCTTGATCAAACTCTCCTGAAGACTAAAAAAAATATTAATATTATCTTTAGATAGGTTTTCCAACATACCTCCTATTTCACTCATCAAATCTGTAATTTTTTCAACTTGAGATAGGAATATTTCATTCGTAAAATTATGAATTTCTGACTGTTTATAGGCTTTCAGTTGTTCAGAAACTTCACTTAATTGATATAATTTCGCTTGAAGTACATCTATAGAGGCTGTTAGAGATTTAATTTTTTCAAGGTTGAACAATTGGTTTTCTATCATGGATGATTATATTTAGATTAAATTTTCATTAGATTTTTATTAAATTTCAGGGGGGCTTGGTAAGCTTTTTCTCTCTTCCTCACTACCTTTTGATCTATTCGTAATGATCCTAGTACTACTTAAAACATCCTGTCTTTCCACGTGGGTAGCTGTACCTCCAACTAGTCGTAATGAATTAAAAAATATATCATAAGTAAGTAATTCTGTACTAATAGCCTTCAATAATGCTACTCTAGTTCCTCTTTCAATATCCGAACCTGAATACCCAAAGGTTAGCTTTAGAAGCCCATCTATCTTACTTTTTTTGCTAATTTCCTCCCATAAAAGATTATCATCGAATTCTGAAACTTTTCGACCTAATTTGTTTTCTAATTCTTTTGTAATCGTCTGAATCTCTTTATATTCATTATTTAAATTCGAAAATATTGAATTATCAACCCCAATTTTTGCATTCTTTATCTTATTAACAAATGATTCGATAATTTGTTTGCGTAGGTGATAATTTGGGAAGTCGAATTCAAAGTGGAATGTAAAACGGCGCCAAATCGCAGAATCAAGCTGATGTTGATGATTTGTGGCCCCAAAGATTGCTAATGGGACTCCTTCATAATTAACTCTGTCGATTACCTGTAAAAAAGAAATTACAGCTCTTTTAATTTCTCCAACTTCATGAATATTTGACCTTTCAGAACCTATAGCATCAATTTCATCAAAAAAGAGGATGAAAGCGCCTCTCTCTTTTGAAATGTCTGCAGCTAATTCAACAACACCTCTAATGTTTTTAATAGTATCCCCCAACAATGGGGATACAAGCCGATCAGATTCTACAATACAAATTGGTATATTGTATTTCTTAGCAAATCCCCTTGTAAGAGATGTTTTTCCAGTTCCAGGGGGTCCATATAGAAGCACTGTCAAATTAGGAGTTAACTTTGTGTCTTTTAATTGTTCAGTAAACTCCTCGTATTTTATTAAAGCATTGAAAAAATCATCTAACAACTCCTTTTTTGTTTCATTTCCCAAAATATCTTCTACTGATTCTTTAATATCTACTGAAAGATATACAGCACCATATTTACCAAGACGATCTTTTATCACGTCATCTGTATAGATAAATGTTTTTTCATTCTCATTATTTTTTTTACTAATTTTTTATCATCTCTTTTAGACTTTAATCTCATTCTTTATTTTCAAATCTTGTACAAAAAATAGCAATATCATTAATAAATTCCTTAAGATTATCAATTTGAGCTCCTATAAAATTAAAAATTTCTTTTCGATATTGTATAGAATCTCTAATTTTCATCTTATCTACTCCTAGATAATTTGGAAAGCAAATAAGTTTCATTAAATAAGGAAGAATTTTCTCATTTGTTTGTAAGTCTTTAAAAATTGCATAAAAAATATTTTCATCAGATAATTTCCACTTTAAAATCCCCATATAAATCAAAAAAGCAAAATTCATTGAAATCCAATTTACTAATTCTTTTGACAGAAATCCTCTTCTCTGAGATGTAAATGCTAAGTAATATAGTATAAGTGTTTCATTACTAAATTGAGGTAAATATCTTATTGTTCCATCAGTTTGTTTGATTTCACGTAGGTAATTATTATCAAGTAAAATTTCAATAAAATCTTCTTGGGGTGCTAGAAAAATTTCATCAATTATTCGCAGCCCTATACGTTCAACCACTTTTTCTATTGCTCCTTCTTCTGCATTCGCAATTGAATCAATATAAGGCAAAAAGACATCATTTTTTAAGATCATTGGAATTTCATAGTTTTCTTTTTCAGGAAATTCCCCGAAATTAGGATCTAAATTATAAAGAGATGTTATATTATTAATAATTTGATATATCTTTGGAGACATAACTGGAATTTCAAAGAAATCAGGGCTTTCTAATTTTTCTCTATAGTAAGTATGTGATTGTAATATATGACGTTGACATTCATAGAAATTTGGTGAATTTTCTAATAACTTCTTATATATAATTTTTAAATTCGCCCCTCTTGGGAATATCTTTTCTTCAATATATTTTACTAATTGGTAGAGATAGGTGTTTTCTAAATTAAGTTCGTCAGGGTTGGTAATATGACGTAAAACGTTTAATGTATCTACAGATTCATGCAAAAATTCTATAATATAATCTTTAATATCTATTATTGGTATTATTTCTCTATATTTAATTATAAAATCTTTAATGATTTCATATACGTTTGATCGATACATAGCAGAAAATTCTGAGAGTGCTCTAACTTTACGAATATTTCTTTTTTCTTCCTCTTGACGGATTTTATCTAAAATTTCAGTATCCAGTAATAGATCTGGATCTAAATCGATAATTATTCTTCTTGTTTCTCTTAAAATTGGACGCATATGACTTATAAATGTTAGATAGCGAGGAAAAATATCCGTCCATTTTTCTCTTTTTCTTCCCGGTTTTATAGTTCGTGTTGACTTTTTTTTATAACTCATCTTTAAATACTTTAGACCTTCCTTATCTTATTCTTCTTCATATCCTACTAGAATTTCTGTAAAAATGTTTGAGATTTCAACAAAGATTGGTATTTCCACGCGACATAAATTCCCTAAGATCCATTTATTTATATCTTTAAGAAGGAATCTTATTTGATTATGAATTTTCTTATTAATTTCAGAATCAACAATTTTTGAGAACCACAAACCTCCTCCTACTCTATATGCAACAATTTTAATGAGGGGTTCAAATAAAGGTTCTAAAACTTGTTTTATCATCCATGATTTTGGAATAACGCTCATACTTTCTGTTTTAAAAGTGGGATCGTTTAAAATTGGATTAGTTTCATCTACTGATAATTTTGGCATAAAGCTTAACAACAAAATAAGAGCAAAAATGGCAGAAATACCATTAATCGTATAAGGTCCCCCAATTTTATCGATATTATCTCTATGTATAGCAACATTAGCAAGAAACATGCAGATAAACACGTTTCTATCAAATTCTTTAGAAACATAAGCATATCCCATATCAGCATCAATAATTAGATACTTTTCTTCAAGTATTTTTATAATATCATCAGGAAAAGTGTAAAACGTATATACTTTTTCCTCACTCCTCCTAATATCTTTATCGATTAATAATTCTTTTGAAATTAGTCCAAACATACTTACTAGTTCTTCAAGTTGCTTTTTTATGTAATGTCGAGGTTTATTGGGATCTCCAAACATAGCAAAAAATTGATGATCAACAATATGAAAATCATTTCTTTTACTAAATGCTTCCACCATTCTATCTATTATTGGTCCTTGAGTTCCTGAAGCAATTGCTTTTGCTTTTGATGTTACAAATCCATTTAATAATTCATTTATGATGAAATCCTGTTCATGAGTTCTCGATTTTAAAATTTTCTCGAACGCTTCTGAGAAATTTTTGGTATTTGGAAAAAAAGCATTTTGAATTTTTTCATTTATAGATTTTAAGAAAATATCTCCGTTATTTCTAGGAAAATGAAGTCTCATATCATTTAATCTTTGAATAAGTGCTTCTTTAGCTCCTGGAATATTGTCAACATCTCTTTTCTGTAGTACCTCTATTGCTTTTTCAAGCCCATTTTCAAAATCGTTTAATAACAATTTCCATGTTGAATCTTGGAGTTCTGCCACATTTATCACTCATTTTTTAAAAGAATTTCATTGACTAATATCCCAATTTAATTCAGTTGATATTTTTTTCAAACCATTAATTAAAGGCGTAATTAGCTTCCGATCGTAAATGTTAGGAGAAGATAAACCTTTTTGGGTTTTCCAACCCATTTGAGTGCCTTCCCCCATTTCCCTTTGTCCATATTTTAGAATATTGCTAAGATCTCGTACCCACCAATAGAATCTTAGCCATTTTCTGTTTGGGTTGTCTTTTGAGTAGATAACTGCTAACGCTTTCCACTCACCCATCAACCATTTCACTGTTATACCTCCTACCGGCAAATAAAAATTTATTGGTAAATTTGTATGAAAGTTTAAATCAATTTCTGTCGATGGGATATTAAAAATTGGTTGATTATATCCTTCTAAAATTACTATCTCTCCGCAATGTTGACACTCATAGTGGGATTTCATCTTATCCATTTTTTTCCCACATTTTGGACATGTTCTATTTTCGATAATCCTATATTTGATGATCTCTAAATTTTTTTCTTTTTCTAATTGTTCTTCTGATTTTGATCCTTGTTTTCCGTAGGTTCCTCTCCATCCCCAAATATCATCAAAAGATTCGTCGATTTTTTTTAAAGAAATAATAGTATTATTAAGTACATCTTTATCATAAATTTTAAACATGCCTGCATGCTGTAAATTCTTCCACCAAGATAATCTAACATATCTTTCCTCTTTTAAATAGCCACTATGACAAATTAACGCTGCAAATAATCGATTTTCTGTTTTGCTTATTGTTATTCCTTTTTCACAAACTTCATATTGTTTATTTAGACTTAGATTTTTATGAAAATAGTCCCCATCTTGAAATTCACCCTTCTCTATTTTTGATTTCTCTTGCGTACTTACTTTATCTCTCTCTTTAATTATTTTCTTACATTGAGGACATTGAAAAATGCCAGCAACAAGAGACTCCATTTCTATATTACATGCAGGGCACAACAAATTTAATCTTCACTGCTAGTTATTATTAATCTTTCATAATCTAAATTTAATAATTTTATCTCTTTCTTTGTTAACTTTAAAACTTCTTTATTAATATTCATTACTTCTTCTCTAAAGTCTACTAATGATTTCTGTATAAAATCTAAGGTGTTATCTTCATTATAGGTGACCTGTTCAATAAATTCAAGGTATTTAAACTTTTTATCTTTACCCGAATAAATCTTCTTCAAATCATTGATTTTCATTTCAATTTGAGACATTTTATGTCTAGTTTTTAACAAAAAGAGTAATTTAGAATTCCATTCTTTAAACATATTCTCTTCTTTATTTATATTATCAAAATTAAATTTATCAGACAAGGCAACCTTTTCATCTTTTAAGAACGGTATTATATCTTTATTCTCATCTAATGCCTGATTGATTTTTTGTAAAATTGGTTTTGTATTCAAAATCGGGTCGAAAATTTTTATGAAATCATTAATCTTTTCGTTTATTTCCTTAAATCTTTGATAAAATCCTTCTATAGTAATTTCAATTTTGATTGCTTGATAGATATTCCCATATTGGTCCAATATATAATATAAATCATCTGCTAAAGTATAATCATGTTCTCCAATTTCATATACTAACGAATGCATAACACTGCTTTTTTCACATCTTACTGCTTTTAATCTTGTAAGAGCTAAATTAAAATTCCTTCTTGTCAGAAACTTAAATTTCTTATTAATAATTAAAAACAGAGTATCATCTGGAACTGAAATAGTATCTTGCTCAATTGTTATAGTTTCTTCCCCTAGTTTTATGATGAAATCATCCTCTTTTTGTTCAAACTCTCTTTTACTGCGAATATTTTTCATTAATCCTAAATCGATGTAAATTTCAATGAATTCTTCATCCCAAAAATTAACGATATTATTTTTATAAATATCATCTATGATTAGAATTCTTTCATAAGATTCTATGAGGTTGCTATCACCTAGATTCTTAAACAAATCATTTCGAATTATGTAAAGAAATAAAAGTATATATCGCATATCAACATCGTCCATGATGTTATCTATTAGCATTTTGTCATCTTCTATCGTTAATTTTGTATGTTCCATACCTAAAATCCACTCATTATTTTTTAAATTGCATAAACATTTCAGTGAAAAAGAGTAATATACTTAATTATTCATTCCTAAAAAATTTTACTAAATTCATTAGCACTATTTAATATAAAAGCAAAAATTTTTAGTTCTTGTTTCTATTTAATTAATTAGAAATTTTGAATTCATTTTTATAAATTATATCAATTTAAGGAGACTTTTAATATGGGACGTCGTAAGAGAAAACAAGTATCACCGAAAAGAGTTAAAAGAGTACCTAAGATCTTCACCTGCCCTGATTGTGGTGAAAAGAGTGTTAAAGTTACTGATATAAAAAAAAAGGGGGCTTTTGCAACTGTAAAGTGCGGAAATTGTGGTTTAACAAAAGAAGTATTAGTAAATTCCATTTCAGAACCAGTTGATGCTTTTGGAGATTTTATTGA
>JBHLOJ010000051.1:0-23061 GCA_048940605.1 Promethearchaeota archaeon | reverse complement strand
CGAACAGATAAAGAAAGAGGTCAATTTCTAGAATATTATTGCGATAATGTAGGTGAATGTATAAAGAGAAATAGATCTATAAACAAAATAAGAAAAGAATTAATGAGAAAAAAGCTACAAAAATTTAATGAATTAAAAGAAAAAAAAGGTAGGTGAATTTTACTCTACCTAAAATTATAGAAAATCTAAAAATTAATCCTGTTAGTTTGACAAAATCTGTCATATAAGAAGTCAATCTTCCAAAAATAGATAACAAATGCATTCTTTATCATATAGAATTATTAGTAAAGAAATTATATCTTTACATTTTACTCTTTTTTCATGATCATCTTTCAAATTTTATATAGTTATTAAAGCTGGTTTTAATTCTTGGATAAATTATAAAAAATATCTTATTATTTAAAAATAAAAAGTTTATATTTAGGTATGACTAATTTTTATATAAGAACATGCATCCTTTTGGGTGAAAAATAATATTAGAACCTGCCATGAAAAACCGTTTTGGTGGAACTCAATCAAAACCATCACTACTCAAATGTCTAACAGAATGCAACAAGGGAGAATCGGTTATTGTTGTTAGTGTCAATGCAGGTTATAAAGCGAAAAGGCGGCTTGCTAACTTAGGAATTATACCTGGGGCGAAAATATTAAAGAAAAAATCTGCACCATTAAAGGGACCACTTGAAATAAGTGTAAAGGGATCTTCACTTGTAATAGGAAGAGGTTTAGCACAAAAGATAATTGTACAATGTGAAGAAAAATGTGAAATTTAATCCTTAATTACCTTTATTAAATTTTATATTATTTAACTATGAGTTGTCATTTACCCAAATTAAGAAATAATAAAGAAGATTCTGAGTATAAAGATACAATAAATATCGCTTTAGCGGGTAATCCAAATGTAGGAAAGTCAGTCATATTCAACCAACTAACAGGGCTTTCACAAACTATCGGTAATTGGCCTGGGAAAACAGTTGAGAAAATGGAAGGCAATTTGGATTTTCTTGGGTATCATTTTAATATTGTAGACCTTCCAGGAATTTATTCCTTATCAACCTTTACAATAGAAGAAATTGTAAGCAGAGAATTTGTTGTTTCTAAAGATGTTGATTTAATAATTAATGTAATTGATGCCACAAATCTGGAAAGGAACTTATTTTTTACATTTCAATTATTAGAACTTAAAGTTCCAATGATTATCGCCGTAAATCAAATGGATCTTTTACATAAGAGAAATATGGATATCGATTTTAAAAAACTGGAGGAAATATTTAAGTTACCCGTTCTTCCTTTAGTTGCCGTGCATGGTGTTGGTATCCACCAACTTCTCGAAGAAGCAATTGAAATGGTTGTTTATCGTCATCCTCATTTACACTATAATGAAACCAATCCTGAAGAGTCTGAACAACATTCACACGATTATTATCGAGAGACACATATACATGAGAAAGCGAAATCATGGTCATCTTTAAAAAGTGAGTTTGAATTCCCTGATCTATCAACCATTCTTTCCTATGGAAAGGAAGTTGAGGAAAGAATTCAAGATCTTATAACTAATATTGAGGATTCTTTCAATGTAATAACCGTTTCGCATTATCCTCTGAGGTTTATAGCGATCAAACTTTTAGAGAATGATAATGAAATAAAAAAATTATTTGAAAATATAGAATCATCATCAAAAATTATACAAATAGGTAATAGGTTTCGGGAAGAACTTGAAGATTTCCATGGTGAAGACATTAATACAGTTATCTCTTCAGAAATCTATAATAATATTAATATTATAGTAGATAAAGTATTAATTCGGGAATCTGAAAAAAAAGCTAAAAAAACATCTCTCGCCGATAAAATTGACCATCTTACAACCCATTCAATTTGGGGATATGTTGTATTAATACTTGTCATATTCGGGATTTACATGTTTACTTTTTCAATTGGAAATTTTTTTGGGGGTTTACTGAATGAGGGATATGGAATTTGGAGTGAACGTATTTATGAATTGTTTGGAGAAGAAGAAATTGGGATTAAAATATTTTGGGACGGAGGTGTAGGAGGGATTATTGGTGCTGTTGGGGGAGTTTTAGTTTATGTTATTCCTTTCTTCTTAATAATAGAAATTTTGCAGGATTCAGGATATCTACCAAGAGCAGCATTTTTAATGGATAGAATTATGCATTCTCTTGGGGTTCATGGTAAAACAGTCATTCCGATGATATTAGGATTCGGATGTAATGTTCCGGCTTGTGCAGGTTGTAGAATTATGGAAACTGAACGGGAAAAAAAGATATCTGTCGTACTATCGTCGTTAATCCCATGTGCAGCGACAATGACAGTTGTTATGGGATTGGTCGGAAGATATTTAGGACTTTCTTGGGTTATATTTTTATTCTTAATAAATTTCCTTGTTATTTTGATCATAGGGAGAATTCTTAATAAAACAATGCCAGGAGCTTGCACCGAATTAATTATGGAAATGCACGAATATCGTATGCCTAATTATACTGTAATTTTGAAACAAACTTGGCTTAGATCCAAAGAATTTATTTTCAAAGCTCTTCCAATCATAATTATACTTGGGATTACATTAGAAATTCTACTAATTTTTAATGCTTTAGAACCTGTTAATTTTCTATTATCACCCATATCAGTACTATGGCTAGGATTACCAGCAGCCACAGGAATATTCTTAATTTATGGAATTCTACGTAAGGAATTAACTTTAGTTCTTTTAGCTATTTTTGCTGAAAATATGGGTTTAACACTATTAGAACTTCTTACACCTATTCAAATGATAACATTCAGTTTAGTTACTATGTTATATATACCCTGTTTTGCAACAATCATCATCATCGCAAAACAAACTAATTGGAAATATGCACTTCAAATTTCTTTACTTGAAATATCGGTAGCTTTAATTATAGGTGGATTAATTAATTGGGGATTTTTATTATTCACCATTTTATAAAGATATATTTTCAATCATATTGAAGTAAGAATGAACATTTGGATGATTTATTTCTTTCGATCTAATCAGTTTTTGTGGCATTTTGCTTATTCAAAATAACAATTAAATTTTTTTACTTGTACTTATGTGTTAATAACGGGAAGAAAACCTAATTTGGACCTTTTTTCCTAGGTATTGTTAAGAATAATAAAGGAGATAAAAGAAAATTTATAACTGTGAAGATAGTTCTGAAACTAAAAAAGAGATTCCAGAAGTTAATAATTGTTGTGATGATCCATGTGTAAGAAATAATAATGGTTATAGAGTATGTACAAATTGTGGAACAGTTTTAGGACAAGTTTTTATAGAAGCTGAACGAAGAGCTTATACTGTTGAAGAAATTATAACAAGAAGGCATACAGAACCATCATGGCGGGAATTTGGACCAAGGACAATTCTACCAAATAATAGAATTGATTCAAAAGGTAAGACGATAAATGCTAAAAAAGGTATGTTGTTTTCAAGACTCTCAAAGGTGCAACGATCTCTTATAGATTCATTAGAAAGAAATTTCTGGGAAGCAAAACCAAAACTACATTTATATGCTTCAAAACTAAATATACCTAATTATATTAGTGAAACAGCATGGAGAATATATAGTGAGGCTGCCAAAAAAAAATTGACAATGGGCAGGACTATTGAGGGTTTTATTACAGCTTCTATATATGCAGCTATACGAATTCATGAATTCCCACGCTTGCTTGAAGATGTATCTGAAGCATCAATGATATCTAAACATACTTTATTTCGTTGTCTAGGGATGATTGTAAGGGAGATTCTTCCAATTTTAAGTTTGGATTATCATCCAATTTCAGTTGAAAAATTGGTATTTTTATTTGGAAATAAGTTAGGATTACCAGAAAAACTAAAAATTGAAGCATTAGACATTATCAACCTCTCTCTAAAAAATAATCAAATGTTAGTTGGTAAGGACCCAAAGGGTTTAGCTGCAGCATTACTTTATCTAGTTGCCAAAAAAACCGTATATAAAAAAACTCAGATTGAAATTGCAGAAGTTGCACGAGTAACTGAAGTTACAATAAGAAGTAGAATAAAAGATATAGAAAATCTTATTGAAAAACAATCATCACTGTAATTATTTTAAAGTATTATGAAAAATGTTAAAATTGAATTTTAATTTTTAACTTATCTACTGAAATTGATTCGCGTTTAGATATTAAAGCACGAGCTTCATCCACTTTTTCCCAAACATTCCATAGTAATACGCCTACAACTTTTTCATCTTCTAAATAGTATATAATACCTTTTTCAAATGGCTCTTCCCAAATTTCAATAGTTTCTAGTTGTGAATCTAAAATTCCAACAGCTTCATAACTATACTCAAATAAATCAGAATAAAAATATGTTAATTGTTCGAATTTAGTTTCTTTGCCTGCCATATTTAGACCAACTACATGACCCATGCTTAAAGCGTTATCTTCATGTTCTACACGAAGAGGCCTATTAAGTGTTTTATTATGATAACGGGCTACATCGCCAGCAGCATAAACATCCAATATATTTGTTTGGAGATATTCATTTACAATTATGCCGTCATTAATTTTTATTTCTGTTTCAGATACTAATTCAGTATTAGGTTTAATTCCTAAACCCGTTACTATAGTATCAAACTTGAACTTCTTACCGCTATTTGTTTCAACCAAATAACTTTTATCTTCTTTAGAAATGTTAGAAACTAATTCACCAGAAAGAACCTCAATACCATTTTCTTGATAATATTCATTAAGAAAATTACTTAATTTTTCAGGAAATATAAATCCCCCTATGCCATTTTCGGGGAACAGCATAGTAACTTTAGCTTTTGGTTTATACATCTTAATTCCTGCCGCAATTTCTGAACCAATAAACCCACCTCCGATCACTCCAAAATTATTATTATTATCAACAATTTCTCGTAATCTTTTATAGTCAGAGAGAGTACGGTAATAAATTATTCCAGGGGTTTCTATATTTGGAAGTTTTTTTGGGATTCCACCTGTAGCAATTAATAATTTTTGATATTTATATTCGTTTCCTTTGTCGTCTTCTACTTTTTTATTTGTAAGATAAACTTTTTTGACAATACGACCAAGGTGCATTTCCAGGTCCATTTCAGAAGTATTTAAGTCAATATCTTCAAGTTCTTCTTCACCACTCCACAGAGATTTTGATAATGGAGGTCGTGCATAAGGAGGATATGTTTCTTCACTTATTAAACCTATAGATCCCTTAGAATCAACTTCACGAATACCTCGAACTGCTGAATCCGCAGTCATTCCACCTCCAATGATTAAATATTTATAACTATAATTTGTAATGTTTCATTCTCAACTCCTATTTTGTTTGTTTATTTATTTATAAGTATCACTTTATAATCTCTTTAAGTACATTATTTATATTTATCTAACCAATACGATAATACTTAGATATATATATCTAAAGGTTATGAAATATTGACAATTTTTTGGTGAGTAATTAATTTGGGAAAGTAAATAACTGATTTTAGTATTTAAAAAATTAGTTCAACATGATTTGAAAATGAATGTCATAGTCAATAGTTAAGTTAAAACCATTATTTTGTAAATTTAACACAGAAAAATAATTCTCTCATAAATAAAAGTGGGTAAGTGGCATGATTACTAATGAATCAGATAATATTCCTAAAGAAGTTCAGATCAAGGCAATAGTGTTTGATTTGGGTGGAGTCGTTTTTACTTCAGGGACTCATCTGACTTTAGCAAAATTAGTCGAAAGATACCATATAAACGATAGGGAATCTCTTGAAATATTCTTTAAAAGTAAACCTTATAATGAGGGTGGTTTACTCCGATTAGGAGATATTTCTATGGATGAATTTGAAAAACGATTTTTTTTAAAGTTTAAAATCAATGAGAATTCCACACAAGTTCTTCGCAATATATGGTTTTCTACTTACCTACCATATTTTTCTATGTTTAGAATTCTTAAAATGCTAAATAAAAAATATCGATTGATAGCATTTAGTGGAAATATTAAGGAAAGAATAATATTCCTTGATTCAAGATATGATTTCTTAAAATTTTTTCATAAAACCCTATTTAGTTATGATTATCATTATTTAAAAACCGATCGAGAATTTTACAATATTTTAATAGCACATCTTCACTGTAAACCTTCTGAAACACTTTTAATCGATGATAGTTTCGAAGTTATAGAAATTGCTAGATCTCTTGGATTTCATACTTTATTATTCTTATATTCAGAACAATTAATAAAAGAATTGTCATTTTATGGTGTTATCATTAGCCTTGAACTACTGGATTTAAATTCTACGATCAAAAAACTCTAAGAAATTTAATAGTTAAATCAAATTTTTTCTATATTAACTGGTATGAGTTGTATCAATATTAACAGTAATACTGTTAATAGCACAAACCAAGGGAAGTTATTGGAAGTTAGGTTTATTTTAATAACATCTTTTTTTATTTGTGTAAATTAATACATTAGGAAGATTTATCCTTTTCTAAGACCACATTTCAATATTAAGAATAAAATTGAGTATATTAAAAGTGAGGTTTTAGAACTATAATCTCTGATGAATTCAAGATTAAAAAATTAAAATAAAATTAGAATTTCAATGAATCTATTAATAATTAAATTAGGTCGGTTTTTAATGGTTAAACATGTTCAATCCAATCCAGATTATACTTGCTCTTTATATTTCGTTCTTCCTCTAAGTCGAGAATTAAATTATTGTATTTTCTATGAATCATTTTACGATCGAACTCCTGACCTTCTCTAAGCATAGTATTTTGCTCTCCCTTTGTGAAGTAATCCATAACTGGGATGAAAAAATGATTATCTTCTTTATGAATATGTTTGGGGTAAAATTCTATTAATGTTTTAATTTTATCAATTATTATTTCTAAAGCATGTTTATCTCCTTTTTCATACTTTATTTTAGCTTCAACTAATTCTCCTGTTGTTTTTCTTCCAAACACGTGTTCCTCAATAAGTTCATTCATAGTTTTTTTATGATTATCTGAAATATTCTTCTTTTTAAGCTCCCTAAAGATAATATCCTCTTCTTTACCATGATGAGTCTGGTCAGCATAGGTTCTAATGAAATCAACGGAATTATCAATCAACAGAGGATTAATTTCATTTAGATTTTTAATCTTATCCAGTTCCACTCCAAGAACTTTAATCATCCTTTCAATCAATCTATGTTCAACCATCAATGGACCAATTGGCAGCATTTTAATCAATTTATTTATGTAACTTCATATTAATAATTTGTTGCTATATAATTTCTAGGCATAAGGCTTTTATATTTAATTTAACAATCATTAGCAGATGACAATCTTGAAGCGAGAAAGTTTACATCCTAAAATTTCTATAATTGGATGTGGAAATGTTGGCACACGTTTCGCATATGCTTTAATTATTAAAGGAATTGCTCGAGAAATTGTTATGATAGATCTGGATCGTAAGCGATTAGAAGGAGAGGTTATGGATTTGTCTCACACTGCGCCATATACCACACCAGTTAATGTTATTTCGGGAGATTATGAAGATTTAGTTGATTCTGATATTGTCGTAATTACAGCGGGGAAAAATCAAGAACCAGGTGAGACTAGACTAGATTTAGTAAATAAAAACGTAGAATTATTCAAACAAATTATTCCAAAAATACAAGGTTATGCCAAAGATGCACTTTATTTAATCGTTTCAAATCCAGTTGATATTTTATCCTATGTTGCATATAAAATCTCTGGAAAGCCAAAAAATGAAGTTATTGGTTCAGGAACTACATTAGATACCGCGAGATTCAGATATTTATTAGCGAAATATTGTAATGTAAATGCTAGAAACGTACATGCCTACATTTTAGGAGAACATGGGGATAGTGAATTTGCAGTATGGAGTAGTGCAATGATTGGAGGGATATATATTAAAAATTATTTTGATATGTGCAAATTCGTTGATTTTAATGAATCTGATAGAGAATTTCAAAAAATCTTCAAAGAAGTGAGAGATTCAGCCTATAAAATAATAAAAAAAAAAGGAGAAACATCTTATGGCATTGGATTAGCATTGACTCGAATTACACAAGCAATAGTCAATGATGAGAATACTATTTTACCCGTTTCAACATATATTGAAAATTTCTATGGTATAAATGATATATATCTAAGTTTACCTTGCATTCTTAATAAGAATGGTGTGCAAGAAACTCTTAATATTAGATTAAATGAAGAGGAAGTAAGTAATTTTAAACTATCCGCAAATAAAATTAAAAATATTTTAAAAAAGATTAGTATTCATTAAAGTTTTTATATATTTTCGATTTTAAAATTGTTATTGATTTCATTAATCATTTTTTTATAGAAATAGTTATATAATTTGAGTTCAAAATTAGAGTACTTTTTGACGAATTTTAAGATTTGATAAAGTATTAGATCACCTGATATTGTATAGAACATATACTATTATTTTAACTCAATAATTTAAACTAAACAGCCCTATAACTAATATTAAAAAATCACTAAATTAACATAATATATTTCATACTTACAATAAAGCTATAAAAGATCTTTTATTAATTATTATTAGAAACATTAAACAAATTTATTCTACCAGATGTTTGTCGAATTTTTTTATTATCTAAAAGAAAGGTTGCCTGTAAGCATAACGGAATATATGACATTACTTGAAGCTCTCGATAAAGGGCTTATCCATAATATGGTAGAGTTTTATTATACTTCGAGATCAATTCTATGCAAAAATGAACACCATTTTGATATCTTTGATATTTCCTTTGCAAACTTCTTTAAAAACGCCATGATACAATTCCCTGAGGATTTTAAACAGGAAGTCTGGGATTGGTTGGATAAACCTATCACTATTCCTGAATTAATCGAGGGATTAGAACTTTTATTAAAAGAATATCAACAATACCTAAATATTGAAGATTTACAAAAGTTTCTAGAGGAACTATTGGAAAAGTATGATGCTGAGCTAGTTAAGGGAATTATAACTGATACCCCAGATGCTCTTAAAGAGGAAATCCTAAAATGGTTGAAAAATAATCTTGAAGCCGCAGAAATGAATGTAAATATCTCGGATTTAACGAGTCAATTCTTTAGCCTAGAAGAAATGCAAAAACGTTTAGAAGAGTTAATGCAGGAACAAAATGAAGAGCATAATTATGGAGATCATTACATTGGGACACGTGGTACATCTCCTTTTGGTCATTCTGGTGAAAATACAATGGGTATGAGGATTGGAGGAAGTGCAGGCATGCGAACCGCAGTACAAATAGCTGAAAAAAGGATTTTTAAAGATTATCGGAAAGATATCGTTTTGGATACAAGACAAATCAAGGTAGCTCTAAAAAGACTAAAAAAACTTGAAGAAATTGGAAAACAGGACGAATTAAATATTGATGAGACTATAGATAAGACCGCAAAGAATGGGGGAGAGATTGAAATTGTATTCGATAAACGTAGAAAAAACGATGTAAGAATCTTATTACTTATGGATGTAGGGGGTAGTATGACACCATATGCTCATCTTGTCAATCTACTTTTCTCTGCAGCTAATAACATGTCACATTGGAAAGATTTTAAATATTACTACTTTCATAACTGCATTTATGAGACTCTATATTTCAATGCTAAAAGAAATCCCAATGAGGCGATTGAATTTGACGAATTTCTTCGAAAATATGATAATAAATACAAGGTCGTTGTAGTTGGGGATGCGGCAATGGCCAGTTGGGAATTAACGGAAAAATACGGTTCGATATACTATTATCATAGAAATGAAATGCCCGGGATCTATTATATCAGAGAAATCGCTAATCATTTTAAAAATGGTATAGTTTGGCTTAACCCGGAGCTAATTAGACCGGAATGGAGCCCATGGACTCGTAAGATCATTTCTAGTATTATTCCAATGTATGATCTTACCATCGAAGGAATAGAAAACGCAATGAATTATCTACGAAAGGGTGGTAAAAACTTGTTTACCACTGTGAATTATTTCAAGGGATTAAACTATTAGATCTTTCTTGAAAACTTAAGAGATTGAAATGGAAACGAAATGATATCAATCTTCAAAAGTAATTGGATTTTATGTTTCAATCTTTTTGAGATATCTTATAGGATTTATTAGTTTTCTATTAATTTCTTGATATGTTCAACACCATAAATAGCATCATCAGCATAATCATCGGCTCCAAATTTTTTAGCTAGCTCTAAATTGAAAGGAGCACCACCCACAATCAATTTAACTTTATCTCTTAATCCCGCTTGTTGTAAAGCTTTATGAACGACTTCAACTTGATCAACTGTCATGGATAATAAAGAGCTTAATGCCACAACGGATGCTCCTGTCTCTCTAACTTTGTTAACTATAGTTTCAGCACCCACATTCCTTCCTAAATCGTAGACTTCAAAGTTAGCGCTCAAAAGTAATGTCCCTAATAAATTTTTCCCCAAGTCATGTTGGTCTCCTTTAACAGTAGCAATTACAACTTTAATTTTCTCCTTTGTACTATCTGAAACAGCTAAAACCGGTTTTAATACTTCAAGACCCGCTTTCATAGTATCACCAGCTAATACTAATTCTCCTAAAAAATATTCAAATTCTTCATAACGTCGACTTACTTCATCCATACCTTTTGTTAAAGCTGTTAAAATGTCAAAGGGATCCTTTTTATCTTCCTCAAGAGCAACCTTAACTGCATCAGCTATATCATCCAATTCCAACTCGATTATCAGTTCAGTTAATTCTTCAAATTCCATAATATAAACCCATTTATAATGAAATTTATTTAACTCTCCCTAATTTCAGATCAGTGAATAATATTAATTACAAATCAAATTCTATTAAATATTTTTTTAAATAATCAAAATATTTTTTTTATTATGGTACTATCAAAACGAGAACGAGTTATTCGAGCTTTAGAACGCGATGATGAACCTGATAAGATACCAATCCATAATCTTGGATTCGAAAGAACTGGTACTGGGTATCAACGATTTCTGGAATCAGATGAATTTAAAGAAAACGAGATTTATATTGAAAATACCTATTCAAGAGAAAATTATCGGTGGGCTGGGGATATAACTGAGTGGCGTTTTTGGAATGTTGATTGTCAAACGATAGACCCTTGGAGGCATCGAATGAAAACAACAATTGCCGAAGGACCACCCGAATATCCGGGAAGTTATATAATTCCTACATCAGGGAGAATATTTAAGCGAGTGGAACAAGTCAAAACGAGTTTAGCTTATGCGTGGTATATAGATGGTATTTTTCACACACCTGAGATTGTACATTCTTATTGGGATGAATATGGAAAACCTTCTGAATGTATAAATGATGAGGTTAATTACTCTCCTAAAATCTGGGAAGAGTTTGTAGAAAGTCTTTCTCCATACCTCTATCCTATGGCTAGATTAATGATTGCTATGAATGAGGCTCTATTCGAAGGGATGACAGTTAGTAGGGTTTCTTATCATATGAGAAAAAATCCAGAATTTATCCATGAGGTTATGGAGGAATATACTAAGGTTAATTTAGAATTTGTAAAACGTTATGCAGAAGCAGGAATGGATCTTGTTTTTTATTATGATGATTTAGGGTATAAAGGACGATCTATGTATTCTCTTGAGAATTTTCGCACCTTTATACTTCCATATTATAAAAAAATATATCAAGAATGCAAGAAACATGGTATGTTTATTATTCAGCATTCATGCGGTTATATCGATAAATTACTCCCCGATATGGTCGATGCGGGATTAGATTGTATACAAGCATTAGAACCTGCTGCAGGTGTTGATTTAGCGTATTTAAAAGAAACTTTGGGAGATCGAGTAAGTTTTATGGGGGGAATGGATTCTACTCGAACATTAAGCTTCGGAACACCTAAAGAAGTTGAAGAAGAAGTAAAGAGATGTATTAAAGCAGCTGCTTACGGTGGAGGATATTTTGCAGGTCCGAGTCATAATATATTGAATGTTCCCTGGGAAAATATCTTGGCATTCAGAGCAGCTATCGAGAAATATCGAAAATATCCATTGAAAATATAATTCCTTACAATTTAGTAAATCGCATTAAGTTCCCTCAATCCTCATAACTTCTTGTTCGAACTATCGGAACAAAAATAGGATATGGCAAATACAAATATATTTATAAAAATTTTTTATTCTTATGTATTTCAAGTTCTAATTAGAAAATTTTGGATGCAAATTCAATCGGGGTTTTTTAAAGCATTTGCTTTCTAATTTTTACAAATTCATATAAAGCGTTTTCAATAAGGAGTCTCTATTATGAGTAAGTTTGAAAAGAAACAAAAAGTACCTGAAATAGATTATTTTTATCTTATTAACAGTATATTAGATGTTTTAATTGAAATTAATTTAGATCTAACCATAATGTATATTAATTCCCAAGTTTACAGTGTATTTGGATATTCTTCTAAGGAAATTATTGGAAAAAGCTGCGTTGATTTTATTCATCCTGATGATAGATCGCGAACCATTGAAATAATTAAAAGGGTAAAAAAAACAAAAGGTATAATCTCAACAGAAATAAGAATTCGGCATAAAAATGGATACTTCATTCCAACTAATGCTAAAGGTCGTTTAATAGAAGATGATAATCAAGAGAAAATTGTAGCAGTCCTAAGAGACATAACAGAACTAAAAGAAGCTCAAAATAAATTAAAGGAATCGGATAAAAGATATAGAGAAATCATTGAAAATATCGAGGATGGATATTTTGAAGTGGACCTACATGGAAATATTACTTATGTAAATGATTATATTTGTAGATACTTAGGGATTTCGAAAAAAGGCCTAATAGGGAAGCGCTATACTTCTATGTTAAAAAAGGAGACTCATAAAGAAGTATATGAAATCTTCAATCTTGTATTCGAGAAAAATCTTCCTAAAGGGACTTTCGAAAGTAAAGTAATCAGAAATGATGGGAAAGAACGTACTTTCGAAGGAACATTTTATTTAAGGTATGATATGAACAAAAAAAAGATTGGATTTTATGGATTTACTCGAGACATTACAGAGCAAAAGGAGGCGGTACAAAAATTAAAAAACTCAGAGGAAAAATACCGAAAAGCTTATAACCGCGCGGAACTTTACAAGAATTTATTTTATCATGACATTAACAACATCTTTTCCAATATAAAACTATCTGTTGATATAAGTGAGAAATATCTCTTTGAGCATGGTAAAGAAAAAGAAGTTAAAGTTCTTTATGAAATAATTAAAAACCAATTTGAGAGAGGAGCAAAATTAATTTCCAACGTTCGCAAATTATCAAATCTTGAAAATTTAGAAAAGTCTTTCAAATCTGTTAAGGTAATCAAAACGTTAGAAGAAGCCATTGAATATGTTCAAAAAAGTATGACATCAATGGATATTGATATTAGAATTGAATCATCTGAAAAAAATATGAACGTTAGAGCTAATGAGTTTTTGATAGAAGTCTTTGACAATTTGCTTTTTAACGCAATTAATTACAATGAAAATTCTAAAAAAGAAGTTATTATTAAATTTTCCAGAGAATCTAAAAATAATACAAAATTCATAAAATTCGAATTTAAAGATAATGGTGTTGGAATTTCCGATAAAAGGAAAAAATTAATCTTCCAAGAAGGATTCAATCTAGAGAAAGGTTCAAAGGGGATGGGATTTGGATTAACTGTCGTGAAAAAAATCATTGAGAGTTATAAAGGTGTCATCTGGATTGAAGATAGAGTTAAGGGTGATTATTCCCAAGGGAGTAATTTTGTCTTTTTAATTCCTGAAGCTGAGTAATTAAAATATTTTGCTTATATTATTTCTTTTTCTTCTAATCTTCTAATTTCTTCAGTAGACAATCCAAGAAATTCTTTATATATCTCTTGATTATATTCCCCAAGCTTAGCACCAAGAAACTTTACGTAACCTGGAAAATTTTTCAATTTCGGGACAATACCGGGAATTAATATTTTCCCATAATCGGGATCAGTAAATTCTAATACTGCTTCTCTTTCGAGCATATGAGGATCAGATGCTAAATCTGCGATATTATTTACTTTTTCACACGGAACTCCTGCCTTCTCAAAAATTCCCATAACTTCTTCTGTAGTTTTTTCCTTAACCCAATCACCAATGAGCTTATAAAGTTCATCTTGATTTTTTATGCGTGCTGAATACCTTTTGTATTTCTTATCTTTGAGTAAATCTTCTCGATTTATTGCTTTTACTAAAAGTTTCCACAATTTCTCTGTCCCTGCATTAATAGCAATGATTTTTCCATCTTTCGTTTCAAAATTTTCAGCAGGTACAAAAAATCTAATACGATTCCCACACCTTTCATAAATAGATCCTGTAAGAGAATAAGTTGGTAGAGATCCTCCTGTTGCCTTAAAAGCTGCTTCTGCTAAACTTAAATCGATCACTTCCCCTCCATTATGATTCGCATCTCTATTATATAGAGCCATCATTACTGCAAAAGCACCAAGATATCCTGTTAAATAATCCACTAATGGGTGTCCACTACGTACTGGAGGAAGGTCGGGGTAACCAGATGTATAAGTTAATCCAGCAAACGCACTTACAGTTCTATCAAATCCACCCCTTTGTCTATAAGATCCGGTTTGACCGAATCCGGAAACTAAACAAATAATTAATTCTGGATTAACTTGATGTAGAATTTCAGAACCAAGATTCCATTTTTCTAAAACTCCAGGACGAAAATTAAGAAGTACTACGTCAGCTTTAGCGCATAGTTTCTTGGCAATATCTTGACCCTCCTTTTTATGCAAATCCAAGGTGATTGTCTTTTTATTACGACTTCCAACTATCCAATTTGTACTTCTTCCATTCCCACCAAGTTGAGTCCCTCGTTGCGGATCACCAACTTTTGGTAATTCCACTTTGATTACTTCTGCACCAAAATCGGCCATAAGAGAACCAACCAGGGGAGCTGCAATGAGAGTAGAAAAATCAATAACTATTATTCCTTCTAAAGGTAATTTCGTCATAATCTTTAGTATAAATGTTATTATTCAAAATAGAAGCTCAATATGACTTATAATAATAAACTAAGGGATAATAAATTGAGCTTTATTTTTTACAAATTTGCTATATATCTATTTTGCTTATATATGATTATAAAATTAGAAGATCTAATCAATCTCTCGCAAAATAGCTTGATTTACTGATGTAATGTAAGAATTATAAAAGATAGAAGCATATTTCTTGTAAAATTCTTCTTTCCTAGACATGATTAATTTTTTACCTTCAATCTCAGCTTTACCCCTTGACCAGAAAATCAAACCTTGCGTACTCAAATCAATTTTATTTTGCTTTTTTACTATTTTACCTGCCTTTATTACATAATCAATATTTGATAAAGCACTTTTTAAATCTTCATAATCCTTTGAAACGTCTATTTCTTGAATATTTATATCCAAAATGTTGATATCGGCGTCTGCTTCTGCGCTAAGATTTCCTTTAATGTTTCCAAGTCCCAAAGATATTGCTGGGCTTACTCTAGACATACGTATAAAATCAGAAAAACTAAGAGACAAATCTATATTGCATAATGAATTGTTTCTAAGAAAGTCTTCGTTCATATTCTTCATAAAGTCATTTCTAGCCTCTTTGCTTATCAGCCAGGATGCAATTTCGGGGATATTCTTAATATTACCATAATTAGGAAAATTTAATGAAAAACATATCTGATTTTTATCTTTTACATTCAAAGCTAAATCTAATGCGTTTGCCCATAGGATGCAATCTTGGTAAATCTTCTTATTAAAAGATCTAATTGAAACAAATGAATCTCCTTCAAATTCTACTGCTGAACTTATTAATTTATACTGATTTTCAAGAGCATCCTCAGTTAACATATATCGAATTAGTCGTCTATCTGAGGTAATTATTGGGTTTATCTCATTAAAGGCAACAAAAGCCAGATCCGCGGTGAAATTTTGATTCTCATTTAGAAAGTTTATTAGAGTTTCATTATTTCCATCATTAGCATATGCATTCACATGAGCTAGATGTAATATTTGATTACGCTTTAATTTTGAATTAGTTTGTTGATTTGGAGCTAAATCTAATGATTTAATCCTTTCCAATACTGTAAAGAGGTTTTTTTTCCCTATTTCATTTTCATATCCTTCAATGTGAACATGAGCAGAATGTGGTAAACCTAGTGATTCAACACCTTTTACTATATTTTCATAAACTTCTAAAGCTGAAAAATTGTATAACCTTCCTTTTTCTAAGATATCTTCTCTTAATTTTTTAAAATCCCATGTCTCACATTCAAAAGGATTATAAACTTTAAATCCGAATCCATATGTTTTTGACAAGAGATCCGAGAGAAAGATTGCAATGTCATTAATCTTACCTCTCTGGAACTCGAGTTCAAGAGGCCAAAGATTACTGGTATTCAATAACATTGCCTTATCTAATACTGGTAATTGTTGAAAATTGAAAATCGTCTGTTTAGCTAGTGATGGAAATACATTAGCTTCAAGTATAAAGGTATAACCCATATCAATGTAATCTTTCGCAATATTTTCTAATGTTAGTCCACGCCAAATTTCTTGAAATTTTGCATTATCAGATCCTAATAATCTTATCCAATTAACTTGTTGAGAGGCAACATGTGTATGAATATCAATAGCCGAAGGAATAACAGTTTTTCCGAGTGCATCAATTTCTTTTAAATCTTTATTGTCTGTAAATTCATCTACAATCTTACCAGATTCTATTAAAATGTCTTTCTTTTCACCCTCTATATTATTGATAGGGTCATAAACCAATCCATTTTTTATTATGAGTTTACTTGCTTCCATAATAATTACAATAATCTTATTTTGTTATACTTTTTAACAAATCATTTATTTCTAAAACATTTTCTCTGGTTCCCTCAGCGTTTATTATAAAATTCTTTAAAATTAATGTTTCCTCATTAAATCCTGTTAACTGATTAGCCCAAATTGAAACAGGCATTACGATTGTTCCCTTGGGAATATTGTTATCTTGTTTCACTTTAATTATCACTTCCCCATTCTCATTTGATAATTTTAAATTCAAATTTGATGTTAAATTAAGCATATTGAAATCTTCAGGATTTAAGATGCCAATTGCCAGATTTTCTCTTAAAGATTGATCATCTCCTAAATTGTATTCTCTCACTTGATCATAATCAACCATTCTTACGGTATTTACTATCATTTCCATTTTTCTAACCTCCTTTTAAGCCTTCATATAACTTAGAAAGGATTTTCTCATCAGAGATTACATTATTTGGAGGTTCTATGATTTTTACTAATTCTAGCGGGACATGATCTAAACGATATGACAACCCTCCACATTCAATCCCAGTAATAGCTGATGGAACACACACATCTGCTACATTCAAGGTAGCTGATTTTTTATTATCAATAAGAATTATTGGTTTTGAAGCTAATTTCTTGCTCAGTTTCCAAGGTAAATGTGATATAGGATCTGAACCGACTATTATAGAACAATCAAAATCATCATTATTAATTTTTGAGATTATAGTATTTGAAGTTTCAATTAATTGATTATCAGAAAATTGTAAACTATGATTTTTTCCTAATAGTGATAAAGCAACGTGGTCAAAACCAACCATATTATAATGTCCTCCTAACATCATAACTGACATTCGCCCTTTTTGTTGTCTCACATTGATCATTTGAACTAATTCGAGTAGTTCTTGAATTACTCCAGAATTGTTTGATGATCCTACAATCCCTTGACCAATGAAAATTATACCGTTTTCTGTGTTCGTTAGTTGAATTAATAACCTTTTTAAATCGTCTTTGTCTATGCCAGCGACACCATTTGAAGGAATGCTATCTGGTGTACAACATTCTTCCTTTAAAGCACGAATCAATTCAAAATCTTTTCCAGGATCAATATTTAAGGCAATATCACGTACACCCATTACTCCAAATGATGCAGTTTTAACAGGATCTATAATAATAATTGTTTTAATTTCCCTACCAGTCATTCGGAATTTTCCACGAGAAAACAATACTTTGTTTAATAAACGAGGTATTGATTCAGCTGCATTAGCACCCCAAAATATTAATAAATCTGCTTTATTAATTGCTTCTGATATTGTTGTCAATGTTATTCCTGTTTGTTTTGAAGCATTTAGCACTTTTCCTTGACAAATTATAGAATTAGAATCAATAAATCCATTTATTAATCTAGCTAATTTAATTCCCATCAACTGAGCTTGGGAACTAACAGTAGAAAAACCATATAACAAGGGTTTAGATGATTTTTTTATGATTTCAATAGCTTCTTCTAAAGCTTTATCAAGCGAAGCTTTAATTAATTCATCATCCTTACGGATTAGAGGAGATAATAGACGATTTTTACTCGTAATTAGATCATACTTTTCTTTCCCTTTTAAACAAGCACCAAAAATTTCGTCAATATATAAACCATCAGTTCGAACGATTACATCATCGCATAAGAGTGAACAACCTGTACATGTAGTTCTTTTATCAACCAATTTTCTAACACCTTTATTGAAAAATAGTATTATACATAATCTATCTTAACAGCTTCTCGTGGACAATATGATTCACAGACACGACATTCTCTTTCTCTACCTTCTGCTTCAATCCTACGACAGTACTTTATGTTTAATAGTTCGCATTTTCCAGCTTTGACTTGGAATAACTGATGTTTTTCAGGGGGATAATCTGGTGCTTTGCCACTTAATGTTGGGGGGCAATATCTCGCATTTACAGGGCATACAGTGACACAAATCCCACAACCATCACATAGTTCTTCATCCACATCTATTCTGAGTTCTTTCTCTTTACCTTCTTCTGAACCTAAAAGCTCTTTTAAAGTATCATAATTCTTCTTATATTTGTTTTCTAATAATGGCGTACAATCATCAATTTTGACTTTGCCTTGCAATAAGTCTAATGCAAAAGCCATGCATGTTGGTTTCCCGCATTTCTTACAATTTGTTTTAGGTAAAAATTTGTAAAGATCCATGAAATTATTTACTGGAATTTGCTAACACCTTGTAAATTTATTTTTTCTATCACTTTCAGTAAAAAATAATATATTGAAATTTATTAATTTCTTTAGTTTATACGAAATAAATATTTCATTATGGGAATTGAATTATAATCAAAACTAATGATAATTTCATAAAATATTAACGTAAAAATTAAAGCAACCCCCTGTTTTCATACCATAAAGAAAGAGTGATTCATAAATATGTCAGAAGAAGAGATTCCAGATATCAATTTGAAAGAAATGATGATGGATGAGCGAGAGAAAAACATAAAGCTAAATATGGAAAAAATCAAACATAAAATTGTTATTATTTCTGGAAAAGGTGGAGTTGGTAAAACCACTGTAGCAGTTAATCTTGCGATGAGTTTGGCTAGCATTGGGTTAAGAGTAGGAATTCTTGATGTAGATATAACCGGACCTAACGTGCTTAAGATGCTTGGTGTAGACTCAGAATTAAAACCTAGAGTTGATGCTGAGGCTAAAAAGTTCCATCCAATAAACGGACCCTTAAACATAAAAGTAATGAGTATGGCTTTCTTAACACTTACACCAGATGATCCTGTCATTTGGAGAGGCCCTATGAAAATGTCTGCAGTAAGACAATTTCTTGGTGATGCCATTTGGGGAGATCTTGATTATTTAATATGTGATTTACCTCCAGGTACTTCGGATGAGACCTTAGATATATTACAATTAATTCCAGACGAAAATGTCGTAGTAATAACGACCCCACAACAAGTAGCTTTAATGGATGCTAGAAAAACAATAAAAATGGCAATGGTAATGCAAAGAAAAATTCTTGGTATCATTGAAAACCATTCTGGTTTTAATTGTCCTCATTGTGGTGAATATATCGATTTATATCCTCCAGGGGGAGCAGAAAAAGCAGCAGTTGATTTTAATATAGAATTATTAGGGAAAATTCCTTTTGAAGTTGAGATAAGTCAACAAGGAGACCAAGGATTACCGTTCGTTTTGAAATATCCTGATAATAAAGCTACAAAAGCATTTAAGGATATTGTTACTAGAATACGAGAGCATTTAGAGAAATAACCAAATTTTTACATTTTTTTTTTCAAGAGAATGGGTTTGATATATTCTCTTTCTATTTCACAGATATTACACCTAATTTTAAATCAAAATTTAAAAGATTTTATTAAACAATATTTACATTATACAATTAGGTAATAATAGATTTTGATAACAGGGATTAAAATTAGTGTACCTAACGTTAAGTTAGTAAAAGGTATTGTTATTTGTAAAGAATCTGGAGAATATTTGCTTGATCTTATTTTAGATTCAAAAATTGATCCTGTTTTATTATCCTCTTTTGTTGGAGCATTACGTCTATTTGGAAATAACTTGGGAGAATTAGAAGAGATCAACATCAAAGGGCTTGATGTAGACATGATTATTGTCTATAAATACAACTTAATTTTCATTGCAATCCTTGATAAGGAATTTCTAAAACATGATATAAGAGAGGAAGCAGAAAAATCACTTGATATGTTTTATACACTTTATCGGACAGAGATCAATAATGCGGATTGTGAGATTACTCAATTTGAGTCTTTTAAAAATATACTAGCTAAGCAGATTGAAGAATATTTTATCAAATTGAAAAATGAAGAGGAGACCGAAGTAAGAGATTTTGGGTTCTTCACTGAAGCAATTAAGAAATTAAGAACGAATAATGGTCAAAATTAACAACTTGTTTTTCACCATAACAATACTTATCTTCAAAATCCTAAAGTTTTTTTCTTGAAAATTAGATCTCCAATTTTAACATTAAAAATTCTTTCCATTAGATTACATTTAGCTTTTAGTAAATAAAAAACATCTTTATTAGGGATTTCAATCCCATACAGACTTTCAAAATTTCCTTGGCCTTTAGATAAGATAGTACCTTCCTTCCGATAGAAAACTTCTTTAAACTCTACTGTACAAGAAGTTAAATCAACACCTGGAGCTGCGTTTGATTCAATAACTTGAACCAAATCTGTTAAATTAATAAATTTAGCATCTTCAATTGTGGCGTCGTTTATTATTGGTGACGATCTTACAGAATAAATAATTTCTAAATTGGGATAGAAATCTCTAAGAGTTGAAATTAAAAGTTTATCAAATACAATTTCCCCAGCATTGTCTCCTATTATTAATAAATGCTTTGCTCTTTCTAATGATTTCTTAAAAGATTTATAATCATTGATGACTAGATCTTCTGCAGTAAAATTCTTTATATCAGAAATCAAATCTATTTGGTGTTGACCTGCAAAATCAATAGTATTTCCTAGTGCCGCAACAATAATTGATTCAAATAATGGATCTTCAGCTTTATCGATAATCTCTTTAGTTTTATCATAAAGACTCAACGCAAGTTTATTACTTTCTTGCTTAAGAGCTCGATAAGGATCTTTATCCTTCAACATTTCTGAAATAATACCATACGCTTCTTTTCCTAAGAATGGTGCAGCATTGGTGTTTACATCAAAATTTAATAGAAAAGACATTAGTTTTTTCTGAGCAGAGATAATTATATCATGAGAAATATTAGGATGAATTAATTGAAATGCTTTTAATATCTGATTAAAAATGCATCCTATACATTCCGGCTCTAATTTCATTACTAGTAAATATATTACATTTTTTATTTAGTCTCTGTTTTGGAAGACTAGTTTACCTTTTAAATAAAAAAATAAGAAAGTTATAACTTGATTTCAATATTTATTGTTTCAATATTTTCAGGAACTGCTTTTGTGGATTTTAAATAACCTAGAATTATGTTTGTCAGCATTTCCTGCATGAAGTCTTTCAAAGGGATCTGTTTTTTATTAACTGTTAGTATAACATTTGGCATAATTATCCTTAAACATCCTGATATTTTAAAATTTTATATAATAAATTAAGATTAATTTATCAAAAAACCGAAACCATCGCTAGGTTTGTCCTCTTACAACTATAATTTTTTTGTAAGACTCATTCAGTTCGATTCTTAATTTTATAATAATAGCCCAAAATTTAATAGCACAATGTAATTCCTCAAAATTTCCAAAAATGGAAGATTTAATATTAAGCATGCTCAACCACCATCACCACTGCTTTTATTAGATAATGTAAAAATTAGAATTATTGTGATTACTGTTGCTATAGCAGTTACTCCTAATATTAAGAAAAGTATTCTATTGGGCTTCCTTTCTCCTAAATTTTGTATTTCAGAATTCATTGTAAGTCATTGTATTATTAAAAATAATTTTGACTAAAATTTCCTTATATGTTATTATTTTATAGAAAACTATCTTTATTTAATTTTTGATGAAAATATAAAAGATTTATGCATGAGAAGGTTAAAAATATGAAATTATTGCGGACGCCTGATGATAGATTCGAGCATCTTCCTGATTTTCCATATGAACCACATTATTTTGAAATTGATAAGATACGAATACACTATTTGGATGAAGGTCCTAATGATGCAGAAGTTATTCTACTTATGCATGGTGAACCATCATGGAGCTTTTTATATAGACATATGATCCCAATTTTAGTGAAAGCCGGATTTAGAACTGTAGCACCAGATTTAGTAGGTTTTGGGCGTTCTGATAAACCGACAGAGAAGGAGGATCATACTTATGCAAAACATATAGAATGGATGACTAAATTAGTTAAATTCCTTGACCTTAGAAGGATAACGCTTTTTTGCCAAGATTGGGGGTCTTTAATTGGATTAAGGGTAGCTATTGAAAACCGAGATCGTTTTAGTCGAATAGTGCTGTCTAATGGAGGTCTCCCCACAGGTGAGCAGACTATGACTGAAGCTTTTCTGAGATGGAGAGAATTTTCTAGAGAATCTCCTGCATTTCCTGTTGGGCGATTAATTCAAGCTGGGACCACTACTAAATTATCAAGAGAAGTAAGAAACGCTTATGATGCCCCATTCCCAAACGATACCTATAAAGCAGGTGCACGAAT
>JBHLOJ010000050.1:0-23306 GCA_048940605.1 Promethearchaeota archaeon | reverse complement strand
TTGAAGGTTGGTATTTTTAAACACTTTTTAAATTCAGAACTAAATGAAACAAGTAATGAAATTACGTATGTTTTACTTGATTTAATAGAAACTGGGGAGTTTTTCCCAACCATTACGCAAAAAATTTCAAATGATCAGCGAGTTATAGTAGAAGATACCAAAAATCAATTTATAAAAAAAAATATCTCTAAAATTGAAGAGGAAAAATATAATAAAACTAATGCTATTAATGAATATATATCTATCGTTCGAGAATCACGCATTTCGGAATTTATGTTAAACCAACTATATGAAAATGCCGCTTCTGTAAATTATAATGAACTTTTATTGATTATTGATAAAATTGATAAGAAAGAGCCATTAGAAGATAACGATAGGAAAATTCTGGCAAAATACCCATTTATTTTAAATGAAGCTCCCAATAAAGCATTAATTAATTTGGAAAAGGCAAAAAAGAGAGTTGATCGCATAAGACAAGCGTTTGGAAAATAAAATATAATATGTTGAGGTAAATTTGGTTTCTCAAAAACTATCTAAGATTAATGAGAATGAAAAATTAGGAAATCTAAATCGAAATATCTTTATTACAAAAGTTATTTTAGAGAATTTCTTATCATTTCAAAAAGATGAGGTTGATTTTGGAGAAGCTAAGTTCGTTATTATTGTAGGACCAAATTGGAGTGGAAAAACATCAATTTTTCAGGCTATTAAGTTTGCGCTAGGAAGCAATGAGAGAGATGATCGTTATACAAAATGGTCTAGCTTTATTAGAAATGGCCAGAATCATGCAATGGTTGAGATTCATATTCAAAATGGCGATGAGATATTACAAATTAGGAGGTATGTTATCAGAGGTCAATCTCCATTTTTTAAAATAAAGAAGATGCATGAAAAGGAATTCTATAAAATTCAAGTTCACGATATACAAAAGGTAATTACAGATTTACATATCAATCCAGATAATCAGTTTGCTTTTGTAAGCCAAGGGAAGATTGATGTTATTAAAAGTTTAAAACCAACTGAATTATGCTTATTCCTAGAAGAGGGTATTGGATTAAAAGTTCTTCGCGATGAGATACTAAACGAAAAAAGAAACGTACTTGCTTTAGAAAATAATTTAAAATCATTAAAAAGTCGAAAAAACACCTTAAATGTTAGTTTGGAACTTTTAAGACCGAAATTGAAACGATTGGGGCAAAAAAATGAGTTGCTAAAAATTAGGAAAAGATACAATGATGAACTTTTATGGGCAAATCGAGACAAATTGGAAAAAGAAATAACTGAAATTGAAGGACTCATCGAGAATCTCAAATTAGTTATAGATGGGATAAAGAAAAGAAAAATTAATTATGATAATGAAATCACAGAATTAAATAATAAAATTTCAATTGAGGAAGAAAAGATCAATCAATTATCAAAAAAACTTGGGAATCTAGATTATGAAAAAACAGATTTGATTACAAAAATACAGAATTGGCAAAAAGAAAAGATAGTAGCTAAACAGGTTTTAGATGAACTGTTTAATAAGGTAAAAGATATTGAAAAAATTATTACTAATTTTAAAAAGCAAAAAGAAAATTTAGACAGTGAATTAAAAATAATAAAGGGGGAGTATAAGAAATTAGAAGCGCAAATTGAAAGTCTTATAAAGGAACAAGATCAGTTAGTAAAGAAAATTAAACAAAATAAGGTTCTATTAGATGAATACAATAAGATAAATATTGAAAAAGAACTTAAAAAATCAAAAATTCAAGATAATAAGAAGCTAATTAAAACCATTAACGATGAAATCAACCAACTATTTCAAAGTTTTAAGGATATAGAACACAAATTAGAAAAAAATAAATGGTTTCTAGAAAATCCCTCAAAAGATTTATTACAAGAACTTGATAGAGATCTCAGGAAAATAACTTCCAAAATATATGAAATTGATTCTGAAATTAAAAAATTAGAATTTGAAAAATCAAAAAAATTAAATAAATTAAAAATTCTAAAAACATCACTAAGAGAACGCCGAGTAGTTCTTCCTTCAAGTATTTCAATTCTTAAGGATGAGATTGAAAGAAGAGATCTGAAAGTAAAAGGCCCATTAATTGAATATTTAAAGTATGGTGATGAAATAAGCTATGCCATCGAATCTGTGCTAGGCGAAAAATTATTATATAGTTTTGTAGCAGAGGATTGGGACACTTTAGCTTTACTAAAAAGATTAAAAGAAAAATATAGTGCTTATTGTAATATCTATCTCTCTAAAAAAAAAAATATAAAACCCTTAACAGAAATTACTGCCAATGGTGTTCTTGGTTATCTAGCTGAGCTTGTTAAGGTCATCGATGATGATATTGATATTAAGAAAGTTATATATTCTAAAGTAAAGAATTGCGTAGTTGTTAAAGATTACCATTCTGGAAGAGAACTTTATAATAAACTCGGTTTTAAGGGTAAATGTGTTACATTAGCTGGAGAACAGATTATTTCATATAAATATGTTTATGAAACTCCTTATGTAAAAAGATTAAAGGGAATATTAAGCGCAGCAACTCAAAAAGAACAATCTAACGTATTAGAATTAGAAATTAAATCTATTAATGACTCGATTTCACAATTAAAAGATGAACAATCCAAATTAGACATTGCTCAAAAAGAACTGTTTAAAAAGAAGGAATCTTTTAGCGATCTTTTATATAACTTTAATCAAAAACAGAGGTTAACGACGAAAAAAAATCATTTATACAAACAGATGCATAACTTAGAAAAAGATAATTCTGAAATTATAGAAAAACTTAAAGAATTAGAATTAAAAATTAAAAATCTAAAAACACAAACTGAACCTGATTTTTTCAAATGGAATGATAGAGTCAATGAGATCCCTAACGAATTGACTCTATTAAACGAGGAAAAGAAAAGATGGACACTGAAATTAGATGAAACTTCAGATATCCTAAAGGAAATAAAAGAAGAGCTAAATACGCAAGATAATAGCTTTAAAGTCGTTAAATTAGATTACGATAAAAGAAAGGAGGATTTCCAGAAAGCAGATAAATCTGCTTTTGAAACCTATCAAAAATTAGAAGAAGTAGAAGATAAGATTGAAAATATTGAGAATGATATTACAGATTTGAAAAATATAAGGTTAGAATATCAAAACAGGAAAATCGAAATCGATAAAAGAAATATACAAATTACTATTAATTTAGAACAACAAAATATTAAATTAAATGCCTTTAACCAAGAACTAGAAGTAAAAAGAAAAGATTTTAGACGAATTAATACAGAAATAGGTCCATTGATTTCTGAAAAAATTATAGAGAACCGTCCAATAGAATTGATAAATGAAGATATTTCAAAAATTGATAAGCGTTTAATCAGTTATTTAGATGTTGATGATTCAATTCTAGTTGAAAAGGACCAAATAATAGCATCCCTTAAAGAAATCAATAAAAATCAAAAAAATTTAGAAGTAGATATTAAAGCGGCAATTAAGACTGAAGCAGAACTAGAAAAAACATATTATGATAAATTTAGTGTTGTATTGGAAGATTTACAATCAAAAGTAAATAAAAAGTTTGAAGAATCTCAAATAAAGTCATATTGTTCTCTTGAATTGACAGGAAAGTTTGAAGATCTTGGTGTTGATATTAGAGCAGCAACTTCTAAAGAACAATTAAAATCTTTTACAGCACTAAGTGGCGGACAAGTTTCTCTTATATCAATCTGTTTGATCTTATCACTACAAGAGATTAAACCATCTCCATTATGCATGCTTGATGAGGCAGGTATGTTTTTAGATGAAAAGAATTCAGAAGTAGCATATCATTTAATTAAATCAACGTTAGAACAGAATCCTATCCAGTTGTTCATGTTTTTACCTAAATCTTCATCTTCATTGTTTTTACTTGCAGAAAAAATAATAGGAGTTGCTCGAGCTGGTAAAAATGAAATCTCTTCAGTTTTTAGACCAAAAATAATTAAAAAAAAATAATTAAAGAAAAATGGGAGAATATAAAGATCTTTCTGAAGAAATAAATAGAAAAATACAAGAAATTCAAAAAAAAGTTATATCGGGGGACACAACTCTTTTAGAGGTAGAATTATTCCCTTTTTTTGAAAATTTAAAGGATTCACTTAATATAAACAATCTTAATAAGTATTCTATCACCTATAAAAAAATCGCTCAGCTTCTGACTCAAAAATTTGAAGAATTAAAAATTTTAATTAATAATATTGATCAAAAGGAAGGATTTTTAAAATTTCTAAAATCAAATCCAAAAGATTCAGAAATTCAACAATTGCTTAATGAGTGTTGGATAGAGCCTTTAGATATTGAATCTCTTTCATTGGATTTCCTTGAACAATCCAAAGAAAGGTTAAGTAATAAGAAGAATTATCCGATAAACATAGAACAAATAGAAAAGGTTGAAGTGAAAGATACTTTTCTATTAGAAGTTCCAGAGCAAGATTTTACTGAGAAAATGCTAAATTTCTATAATGATATTAAATATAAACTTCCTTGTCTATTTGATCAGATTTTTGAAGATGAGCATAATCAAATCCGAATTTATGAAAATTTTGTTTATATTTTGCATTTACTCCAATTGGGGAAATTAAAATACCAAAAGGAAACAAATTTTATATATAGGTAGTGAGTTGTAGAAAATTATGAATGAATTTACAATTTTGATGCATTTGTTAAGTAGTAAAAAAGATAAAATTCAAATAGGAGCTACTAAAGAAGAAATTCTGAAAGCAATAAATATTCATGATAGAAATGAATCTATACATTTTGAAAACTTCATTACTCACTTATCAAGTTACATTGAACCTTTAGGACTCCAAATTCGGTTTAATCCCTTAAGTTTTTGTTGGTACATTGCTTTTGATAGATATGCCTCTGATTTTTTTTCTGCTAATCCTTTTGAGGGAAAACCAAGATTAGCTGCCACATTATTTTGTACTCTAATTTGTTGTCTTAAGAATTTGGGTATTACTAAAATTCAAGATATTAAAGATATTAGAAAGAAGAAATTCATTATCGAAGATTTAAAGGAATTACAAAACCGGGGATATATACAACTTGATGAAAAGCTAGGAAAAGTAAGCTTAACTCCCCTTATTGGATATCAACTAGATTTGAATAAAGTCTTTGTAAAACTAGCTTTAAAAGTAAAAGATTGAAAACTTGAATTTTTTAATTAAAAAATTAGATTCTAAAAAATTTTACTGTTTTGTAGTAATTTCAAGTATCATTTCAGCTACACTATTATTGAATTTTTCAACATCTGCGAAACCCTCAATAGTTTCTCCACAAGTAGTAAAAAATTCATTAATAGCTATCTTACGGGCACTAAAAAATTCTTGAATTTTATTTTTCATTTCATCGATTTTTTTATCCCTCTCTCCTTCGAGCAAATCAACCTTATTAATACATACATATATTTTATCTGGGAAAAATCTAACGTCGTTAAAGAATTCAAACTGAGAATTTAAGTCTCTATCAAGGGAGAAGACAGCTATAATTTGTGTTGCGATTCGTGAAATTGTAATTATGCCCATCTTCACCACTGCCCTAGCTCGATCTCCTCCTGGGGCGAAGATTGTATGCGCTTTATTGCTTATGTCTTCTCTAAACACAATTCGGTTAGGATGAATAGTCTTAGTCTCTTTTTCATTAAGAGCGTCTTCTTTTTCGCCTCCAGGAACTGTTGCTTCACCAGAGAAATCAGCTTTAACTACAGAACATTTTGTTCCACCCTCAACATTTTCGATATCGCCTTTTTTCAAATACCTCACGAACAAACGGAGGATACTAGTTTTCCCAACACTAACATCACCTAATAGCCCAATATTTACCATTATACTTCACCTTCTAATAGCTTGTTTAATAATAATTCATAATCTGGGATTAGAAATTGTTCAAGTAGGGCATTGTTGTGAGAGTGAATAAGTGCAATTAACACTTCTTTCACATTTTTCGCATTTTTTGAGTATTTAATTAAATTTTCTGATGTTGGTTCATCATTGAAGTCTCTTGCATGTTCTTCAAATCCGAAATTTGATAAATCTGGTAATGCATTAAAAAATCCAAAAGCGGAATAGCCCTGATATTGAAAAAACACAAAAAATCTTGTTTTAATGTTTTCAATTACACTAGATAAATAAGTTGAGGGATAGATTTCTCCCAAAGTTAATTCTTCATCTTGCTTTATCACGAAATAAGGAGAGATTGGAGAAACTTGACTACCATACATTTCTTTAGGGGGAATAGAAATGAATGGAAGCTTTTCTGCTACTATAGTCCATAGGTCTTCTCTTCTTTTTTCTAATAAAATATCTTTGATCTCATCATACGCAAAATAAAAGTCTGATTGTAAAGCTAGTAGAGAACTTAAATATACTGATATTGAAGCAAAGGTAGCTTCTAATACAGGTCGTCTACCTCCATTCGACTCTGAGGGTTTAACAGCACCTTTCCATGCCCTTAATCCAGAATACGCAAAAGATTTAACATCAAAAAAGGCTCCTGAAAGAAATAGAAAAGAGGGAGCATCACCTTTGTCTCCAGTTAATAAATCCATAGATCTTTCAATCAAAATGCTTTCCAGTTTAGTGTCATGAAATTTAGAGTGAACTATAGGCATCTGTAGCCAAGTTTTTTTCTTTGCCAAATTATTTACACTCTTTTTATTAATTACCTTAAAATATTAAAGGACTGCTGAATAATTAATTTTTCTTATTTAAATAAAACAATATATTATCTCAATATAATTTTTTGCAATTAATAAGAATAGTTCAAGACATAATAATAAAAACTGAACTTTTTTAACTATTTATCTCTTTAGCTAAAAGCTCTCTCATTTTAGAAGTAATTAGATCAAATTCTTGTATTGATTTTAAATTTAATATTATGATTCGTTCTATTAATTTAGAATTCTTATAATGTTCATATTTTAAATCTAAATCAGGATTATTATCCTTGATTTTCAAAAGAGCTCCTCTTAAAAAAATAAATATGAAATCCTCTGATGTTTCTCTTATCGATCTATCCATTGGATCAATAAGTTTTATCTCAACTTTACTAAAATCCAAGAAATTTAACACACATAATAGAATTGATTCGTTTCCGTTACCCTTGGAAAAAATCTTTCTTTTGATATTGGTTCCTTCTACTCTTTCCTTAGGTATTTCTTGTACAAAATATTCTTCCTCAGCTGACTTTTTTTCAAGTTCTTGCAAAGATTGTGTATATATTTTATCTGCACTTTGAAACGATTTATTAGATATTAGCGAATTAAGGAAATTTAACACTTCTCTTAATTCAGAGATTTCATTCTGTAATTCTTCGAGTTGTTCTTTTTTTTTATAATAAAGATTTTGAAGTTTACTTAGCATTTGTGATAATTTTTCAATCTCTGTTTCATTATCTCCAAGATCCATTGAATTCATATATGTTTTATAAGAAATTAAATTTATTTAAAAATTAATGCTATTGATAAATTAACTAATTTTTTCAAAGTGATGTTTTAATGCAATCCATGATAATAACTCCCAATCCTTCAGATCCTGAAGTTCAGATATTATGTAATGAATTTGAGAAAAAAGGTTGTAATGTGGAATTTTTTATCCCCTCTACAATGAAAGTAAAGATTTCATTCAAAGAGAAATTTAAGGAAAAATTTGAAAACCTTGAACCTCGAGCTGCTTTAGTGAGAGGTTTTGGTGCTGCTGCCACTCAAAAAATTTTCTTTAGGCTTGACATATTAAGAGCGATTGAAGAATATAATGTAAAATTAATTAATTCAAGAGAGTCTTTAGAAATCGCTAGTGACAAATTTCTAACTTCAATATTTCTTGAAAACCATAAAATTCCAACACCTAAAACAATAATATGTGAGGATTCCAATAGTGCGTTGGAAGCTTTTAAAGATTTAGGAGAGGATTGTGTCTTAAAACCGCTTTTTGGATCAAAAGGAATTGGGGTTACCCATTTAAATGACAAATCATTTGCCGAAAATGTTTTATATGCTTTAGGGAGGTTAAATGAAGTGTTCTATTTACAAGAATTTATCGAACATAATCAAAGAGACATCAGAATTCTAGTTTTGGGTAATAAAGCTATAGCTGGTATGTATCGTGTTGGTGATAGTTGGAAAACGAACATCAATGCTGGTGCAAAAGCAGTGCCTTTAGAAATTTCAAAAGATCTAGAGAACTTAGCAATTAAAGCAGCTCAAGTTACCAAGACTGAAATTGCTGGAGTGGATCTAATTGAAGGAGAAAATGGATTTCTTGTTTTGGAAGTTAATTCAATTCCGGGTTTTACAGCTTTACAAAAGGTTACATCGGTAAATATAGCGGAAGAAATAATTGAATATTTTTTAAAAGAGAGCAAAGAATGAATAGAAATTATTAAGAAAAAAAAAAAAAATCAGATTATAAAAAGCAAAAATTAACATTCATATTTTAGAGGTCTTCAATTAATCCAATCAAGAAAGCAATCAATACTAGTACTCCTGCAATTATATCAACAAAAATTATTAATAATATTGCTAGAATCAAAAGAACAAACCAATGAAACGGGATTGGATCATTTGGTTTTAATGCAACCAAGAATGTTAAAATTACCACTACTAATCCAACAATCCAGTAAACAACAATATTTATTCCAACATCAATTGGATAAAGCTGATATCGATCGCCAATAGCTGTAATTCTAAGTATAAGATATGCTAAGCCAACCACTGCACCAATAATTGTCAGAAATTTCATTAATTGTCCATTTTTATATTTTTTAGTCAATTTGTATCATCTCTTTTGAAATAATAGTTGTTATTAAGTTATTAAATTATAAAAGCATTTATATTTCAAATAAGAAATATTAAAAGTCTTAATTTAGCTTTTATTTATCATACATTAGAAGAGTCTAAAATCAAAACTTATGGTTGTAAGCAAGATTAATGATATATTATCACGATATTTTTGTGTTTTTTATAATAAATGTTATGTAAAAATCATGTGATTGACGAAAAAATAAATCAATATAAGCATGAAATTAATCTTGCGAAGAGATTATCAGGTATGAAATATGCTGATAGAGATTACTATGAGAATTTGATAATTAGATTTGAAAAAATCATAAAATTCTATGAAGATCTAAAAGTTTGGAGAAAGATTACTGAAAGTTAGTAGGCTTAATCCTATACTAGAAACAAATTTACTCCAAATTCGTTTTTCAGGATTGTATATAACTTTTGCATAGGGAATCCGATTACATTGGAAGAAGATCCATTTATTTTTGTAATGAATAGGCTTGCTTTTTCACTCATTGAATATGCTCCAGCACGTCCTTTCCATTCATTAGTATTAATATATCCGCGTATTTCTTCATCTGAAAGGTTTAAAAATTCAACTAATGTCGTATCATAGTCTATAACAATTTTGGAGTTGTTAGACTCTGTAATTGCTATTCCTGTGATAAGATTATGGGACAAACCCATTAACCTCTTAAGAATTATAAAGGCCTCCTCTTTATTTTTCGCCTTTCCTATAATATTGCCATTTTGTTCTACTATACTATCTGCAGCAATAATAATTGCTTGATAATTTTTCTCAACTAGCTTTTGTTTTGCATTTAATACTTTTGCTTTTGCTAATTCTTTTACTAATAAAATTGGATCAGAAATTTTCTTCTTAAAATCGCTTTCATCAATATCAGATGCCAAAACTTTAAATTGAATGCCAGAATCTTTGAAAATATTTCTTCGGTCTATGGATTTTGAAGCTAAAATCAGTTTTTTCAACAAAATTACCAATAGATAGGAAATTTAGGATTAACTAGCTAGAAGAACAAATTTAATGTAAAGTTTATTAGTTTGTATATTTTGAATTTAATAACTCTAGAAGAGTAAAAAGATAAATACTACTAACTAGCTATTAAGTACAAATAGAAATTAAATATTAAAAATATCAATTTTGACATGGAATATTTCAATATATGGTTTATTGTTCTTGTTTTTTTTTATTTCCTTATTCTTTTTAATTATATTTATTTATCATATAAGCCAGATTTTTTAAATAACATAACGGGTTTTGGAATCCTTTTTTTTGTTTTTGCTCACATCCTTTTATTTTTAACCTTAATGAATCAAGAAAATTCATTACGTTCAGAAATAATACCATTGTGGTTGTTAACTCTCAGTATTCCTTTATTAATAATCATTGTAATAGCTATATTTTCTACATTATTGAAGTATTTATATATAAGAACTACTAATAAAAATCTAACTTTTTTCGGAAAGCAATTTGAAGAAAAACAAGAATCTTGGAGCAAAGCTAAAAAGGATTCACTCAGAAAATTAAATCATGTCTTTATTTTTATTGGTCTTTTAATAGTATGGTATATTGGATTATATGTTATTATTGATTATACAGGTTCATCAAAAGGAATGATCCCTGAAGAAAATAACATGCTTTTACTATATTTGAAGCTATTTGATGAACCGAATTCAATTACAGAAGTTCTTTTCTCTTTAGGTTGGTTTTATTTTCTTTTGTTCTTCTTTTTTTATACCTTTAGTTTATTCATGTTAACAAATGAATTTGCTCGTAAATCAACACGAATTTCGTTTCCTTTTACTTTTATTACTAGAATATATCTTGATGATAACGAGAAACAAAATTACGGTACCTATTTATATTTTGCAATTGGACAGATGTTTGCTGCGTTTATATGTCCTCCAATGGTCTTTTTTACAATATTAGGAATTAGTTCAATAAGTGATCTGATGACGAGTCAAATTGGTATAAGATTTGGAAAAGTACATATATCTTGGAATAAAAATAAAACTTGGGAGGGAACAATTGCAGGAGCAATAATAACTCTGCTTATATGCTTACTTTTCCTCGGTATTTTTTGGTCTTTTATTTTTACTTTAGCTTTTTTCAGTTTCGATATTTTTACTAATAAACCGATTAAAATATCAGATAATTTATTAATACCAATTGGCTGTAGCCTTATCTATATATTTATACGGTTCTTCTTTAATTTAGATTATTATACAATTATACTATCTTGGATATAAAAGGATCTGTAAAAATTTTTAAATAATTCAACTTTAACTGTTAACAATATGTATTTCTTAGCTAGTAGCATAATTTTAATTGGGTATTCAATATTAACATTAACTTATACTATTAAAAATAGAAAAATAAAGATAAAAAACAATATTTTTACGAATGAAATTTTAATTGCACTACTGTTTTTACTTGCGGGATTACTTTTTCCTTTTTTAATTCAGTTTCATTCTCCCAATTTAACCCAAAATTCATTAAATTATATGTGGATGTGTACCTCAACCATTTTTATCGTAGAAACGGGGATATGGGTAATCATGCTGCTTTATAATGGAATTATTGCAACGAAAAATCCCGAGATTATGGCCGAAAGGGATTACAATAAATATTGCGAAGAGATTAATAAGAATTTTGTGGATGATTTGAAAAGTGAGGCAGGTAGAAAATTTCTTCATCTATTTACTTGTTTTGTGATTTTTTTCTTCTGGACATTAGGACTCGTTCTTGAGGATCTGGGCATTTTAGACCAATGGGATTTAGATAACTATAGTTTCTCTTACTGGTTGATTATTACTGTAGGTTTTGGATTTGTTATCATGTTTCAAATTGGGGATCTAGCACGATTAAACAAATTCTATTTACTTCCTAAATGGAGTAAGCGATGGTATACCTCTATGCGAAAGGAAGAACAATGCACTTTTATCGCATCTACACCATTAGTATTGTCCTTTACTCCCTTCCTCTTTGCGCCATTTCCAATATTCGGAGCAGTTGCTTTAATAACAACAGGAGCTGACGCAACTGCTTGTATAATTGGTAAAAAATATGGGAGTCATAGTCTAAGAAAAAATTCAAGTAAGACAATTGAAGGATTTATTGCTGGTGGTGTCTCAACGTATTTAATCGTTTCTATTATATTGAATCTATATCGTCCCTGGATGACCATAGGCGTCTTAAAAATCTTTTTAATGGCTTCCATTGCCACCATATTATTTTTATTAGTTGATAGATTTGCTAGAAATATCTCGGATAACATTTTAAATCCTATGCTAACAGGATTTGGTATCTGGATTATATATATTCTTTAAATTAGAGAATCTATCCGCCAAAATAAATGTAGATAAAAACTATTTGATCTCCATCTTTTAATCTTGTTTCTAAGAACTTATCATGTTGATAACTTCTACCATTTATAATAATAGACAAATATTTACTAAAGACTCCTTTATTTCCTTTTTCCCAGACTAAATCTATAAATTTTTCTCCATATATTCTCCCAAAATACTCAATTAAATCAGCTAAAGTTAGTTCATTTTCAAATTCAAATTTTTCATTTATGATTTTAGTTACTTCATTAAATGGTGGAGAAAATTCAAGATGTAATTTCATGTTCTAATTAAGCCTATGAGTTTAAGTATATTATTAATTTAAAATAAAGTTATTAATAAAAATTTGATGTTAATAAAAAATAAAAAAAAGAAGAGATATTTAATTAATGATTTTAATCATCGTCTTCAGAAGCTTCTTTAACGGCCTTTTCGAATCCTTTTTTAACACTTCCTTTCTTAATTCCTTTTTTAACGCCTTTTCCTAAAGCTTCTGAGCCTGTTACATTTCCTACAATTCCCCCAGCAGCTTTTGCGAAGCCCTTTTTCAGCTTTTTGCCAAGTCCACCCATCTAAATCACGATTTTATATTCATTAGTTTTAATTTTTTTGAAGTAAATTACAATAATATTCTTATATTAACATAATGTAAATATGGGTTTTATAAATGTTATGGAACTCTTATTGTGAGGAATAACTGAGAAATCCTACAATATTTGAATTATAAATTTTATATACTCAATAGAATTTTATTAAGTTTTTAACAAATATATTCTAATAATGTTATTAGTAAATAAGCTTATCAATTTTTAATTTAAAATTTAATCAGTTTGAGTAAAAATGGCACAAGTTTTTTTTATTTCCAAAAGGGACGTCCGAGATGCTTGGTTATCAGCTATCGGGCAAGTATTATACCACGGTGATGATATAAAAACAGAATATGACAAACCAGGAGATCTACCTTCTAGAGATGCTACTGTATTAATCGAAATTAAGAACCCATTAACTAATCCTATAATGCGTAAAGATAAAGTAATGAAGATAAAATCAAAATTTGGAAATTCATATGAAGTTTATGGCTGTATGGCAGATACTTATTTAATAGGTTCTATCCAAAGTGGGTATATTGAAGAAATATTGGAAGGTGTAAATGATCACTTGATACATGAATCAGGAGTAAGTTTTCCATATTCTTATCATGATAGAATATTTAATTATGCTCCTTATTCTCTTGAGGATTCTATTCACATGAATTATGATTTAAAGTTTGTTGATAATGAATTTGTAAAGAATCACAAAAAATTGGTACAAGCTGAAAAAGTAAAAAGTACCCCTGAAAGTAATATCTGGAAATTAAACAATGGGATTGAATTTGATTTAGATAAAACAATTTCAGAGCAAATAGAAACTGAAAAAATCCCTATAGCTACGTTGAATTTTCCAAGAATAAACCAAATGGAATATATAGTTCAAAAATTAAAGGATACACCATATTCTCGTAGAGCACAGGCTATAACTTGGCGTCCGCTGGTGGATCCTTATCATGTTGATCCCCCTTGCCTACAGAGAATTTTTATGCGAATAAAGGATGGCAAATTAATTATGCAAACAACTTGGAGGAGTCGAGATCTTTTCAGAGCATGGGAAGCAAACGTAAACGGCATGATAAGGATTCAAAAAAACATAGCAGATAAATTAGGCGTTGAAATGGGACATTATTTGGATTTCAGCAATTCACTTCATATTTATGGTAGTACTATATCTGAAGTTAAAGATATGTTAAATCGAATGAAAGTTAAAGGGGAACAGTTTCCTGAAGAAATTGCTGATTTAATAGAGTAGAAGTTTCCTTTCTAAAATACTTTTGGAAAGATTTTTTTTGTATTTTTATAGATTTGATTTTCCAAATCATCAGGGGGAATATCTTTTAGGTATGCAATTTTATTTAACACATCCCTAATCATTGCGGGAGTTCCATCTTTTCCTGAATATTTAACAGGTCCGTCGCTTTCAAGTAAAAGATATTCTTCATTAACTATTAACACTGTTTTTTTTACTGCGGGAGAATAGCTAATTGCAGGAGTAATTGAGAAATAATATCCTCTATCGATTCCTAAATTTAGAAATTTTTCCGGTCCTGAATACCAGTGAATATTGATATTAGGAATATTAAATGATGGGAGCATATTAAATACCATATTTTCTGCTCCCTTTGTGTGTAAATTTACTGGTAATTCTAATTCTTGTGCTAATGATAACATTTTTTCAAAAATAGTTTTTTGAAGCGGATACAACTCCTTTTCTTTCACAAAATGATGATCTAATCCGATTTCACCTATTGCACATATTTTTTTCTTGTTTTCTCTAATAATATTAATGACAGAATCTATTTGATTTTCTATATCCATATTCATTCTTACTTCTTCAGGATGAATACCCAAAGCAGGATAAATTTCTTCAAATCTATCTGATATCTCTAATATTCTTTCAGTACTAACAGCGCTCATTGCAACAGCAATTATCTTTTCTACTCCTACATTTTTAGCTTCCTTAATCACCTCATCCAACGCTAAGTAAAGATTAGCATGACAGTGAATGTCAATTAGAATAGGTTCCACCTCTAAAAATGTAATATAAATAATCTAAAAAGTATAAAAAATTACATAGAATTTATCTGCTCTCGTATCAGAGCGATCTTTTTTACTAATTCAAATTTTTTTCTTCGGTTATAATCTGAAGAGTCCAAGTGATTTTGAAGGGTTTCTAATTCTTTCAATAAATAATTTTTTAGATCTGCTTTAGTGAAATGTCCAATATGTTCAGGAGTAGGTTCAATTTTAGCTGCTCTCTTTAATCTTAAATCAGAAATAGCTTTTGCTAGTTGAGCTTGAAATCCTCTAGCCTTGGTTGGATCAATATCTCCTAATGTATCAAGAGAAGTTGTCAAACCATCAATAAATGCTTCTAAATCCTCAATTTCAATTGTATCACTTGGCATTTGAAAACTTGGAAAATCTAAATGTCTTATTCTTTAAATTCTAGAAGGAATTTAGATATTTATTATTGTTTATTCGACTTTAACCTAAATGTAAATTGATGGTTTTTACTTAATTTTTTCTTTATTCTTGGGATTAAGATCAGAACAATTTTTTTATAATCTTCGTAATCTTTGCTAAACCACTTTCTTTTCCAAATTTGTTCTGTAATTTTAGATGACTTACTAACAAGAGATAAATAGGTATAATTATAATAATTACTAATATCCATATAAAATGTAATTATTGCCTATAATTATATTTAAAACTCCTTAATAACTAAATTTAGTGTAATTAAAACTAATTCAAAGTGAATATATTGCATATTACTTCAGATTTAAACCTCTCTGATTTATTGAAAGAATATAAAGAGAAGCAAGTAACTATTGATAACGCTATTAAAAAGTTCATTAAACCAGGAAATCGAATTTTTATTGATTCAGGTTGCGCAGAACCCATAGATCTTACGAAAAAATTGATAGATTTTGGATTAAAACTTCCTGATGTGGAAATTTTGCATTTCCTCAGTTTGAGTGATCTTGATTATTATGAGACTGTAGGTGGGATAGAGGATCTATTTAGGCATAATGCATTATTTATTGGAAAATCACTACGTAAATACATAAAGATTGGTCAAGCAGATTATACGCCAATACTTCTTTCAGAAATACCAAAGTTATTTAAAACAGGTAAGATGCATTTAGATACAGCACTAATACAAGTAAGTCCCCCAGATAAATATGGTTTTTGTAGTTTTGGTATAAATGTGGACATTGTAAAACCAATTGCAGAGGTAGCTAATTGTGTAGTTGCAGAGATTAATTCAAAAATGCCTCGTACATTAGGGGATTCTTTTATTCATATGGATGATATTGATGCTTTTATTATTTCTGATCATGATATAATTGAATATAATTATGGGGAGCCTGATAAAACAGCCAAAGATATTGCTAAATTTGTTGCATCATTAATAGAAAACGAATCAACAATTCAAATGGGTATAGGGGCAATACCTAATGCTGTTACCACAGAACTTAAACAAAAAAAAGATTTAGGTGTTCATAGTGAAGTATTTTCAGATGGGATTGTTGATCTTGTAGAAGAAGGTGTAGTAACCTGTAAAAAGAAGACATTACATAAGGATAAAATTATCTGCTCCTTTGTTATGGGGTCGAAAAAGCTTTATAATTTTGTTCATGATAATCCAATGGTTGAATTTCATCCAAGTGATTATACAAATGACCCGTATATTATAAGCCAAAATAAAAGACAAGTTGCGATAAATGCAGCACTTTCAGTTGATCTAACAGGACAAGTGAATTCGGACTCCATTGGGCACAGATTTTTCAGTGGAATTGGGGGCCAAGTAGATTTTGTTCGAGGTGCTGCTCGTGCTAAATATGGGAAACCAATAATGGTACTTCCATCAACAGCAACATTAGAAGATGGAACTGTAGTTTCTCGGATTGTACCTTATCTTCAATCAGGTTCGGGAGTAGTAATCACGAGAGGGGATGTACATTATGTAGTCTCAGAATGGGGAATTGCATATCTATACGGGAAATCTATACGTGAAAGAGTACTGCAAATGATTAACATAGCTCATCCTGATTTTAGAGAAGAACTTCTACAGCAGGCAAAAAAATGGAATTATATTTATTCTGATCAAAAAATACCTGTCTCTATCGATGGAAGAATTTCTATATATCCCCAAAAATATGAGATAATATTTGAATCAAAGGATAAGAGAAAAGTTGAAATTCGACCAGTAAAACCCACAGATGAAAGAATGATACAGGAATTACATTATTCTCTTGATGATAAGGATAGATATTTAAGATTTTTTACTCCCATGAAAGATTTTCGACATAAGAAGATTGCTCCAATGGTGAATATTGATTATTCTACAGATATGATATTAGTCGGTGTGAATAGTGAGAATGGAGAAGAGAAAATTGTGGCAATGGGAGGTTTTTTTAAAACACCTCAACCTTCTTTAGCAGAATTATTATTTGTTGTTCATAGAAATTGGCGAGGATTGGGTTTAACGAAATTTATGTTGCAATATCTTGTTCAAATAGGAAGAGAACTAAATTATAAAAATTTTTGTGGTTCTATATTACTTGAAAATAAGGCTATGCTTCATATCATAAACAATTCAGGATATAAAATAAATTTTAAAAGAATTGAGAGTGGCGTAACTGAATTTATTTTTAGTATTTCAAAATGAGATATAATAAATCTTATCTAGTAAGAAGCTACTTTGATATAACAAGGGGAAATCATAATGTTTATATCAGAATTCCATAATTTATATAAATCTAATGGACTTTCACCAGAAGTAATTAAACAATTCCGAAGTATAATTTACAGTTATTTTAAACAACAAGGTAGAAATTTTCCCTTTAGAAAAAATATTACTCCTTATAATGTTTTAGTGTCAGAAATTATGTTGCAACAGACTCAGACAGGAAGGGTTGCGGAAAAATTTTTAAACTTTATTGAGAAATTCCCCAATTTTAGTATATTATCAAAAGCATCCCTTGAAGACGTTCTTAAAGTTTGGCAAGGATTGGGTTATAACCGAAGAGCTATAGCTTTAAAGAAAATAGCTGAAATTGTAGTCGATGATTATAATGGTGAATTACCTAATACCGTAGAGAGTTTAAAGAAATTTCCTCAAATCGGACACAATACAGCATCCTCAATTGTTGCATTTGCATTTAATAAGCCAACTATATTTATTGAAACCAATATAAGAAGAGTTTATATATATTTCTTTTTTCCGAGTAAAAATAATATAAAAGATAAAGAGATTATTCCGATATTAGAAAAAACAATTGATATTAAAAATCCTCGAGAATGGTATTATGCTTTAATGGACTATGGAGTCATGCTCAAAAAAACATTTCCAGATTTAAATAAACGGAGTTCTCATTACCGTAAACAAACGTCCTTTAAAGGATCAAATCGCCAGATAAGAGGCGAGCTTTTGAGAATGATAATCAAGAAAAAATCTCTCACCATAACCGACATTGAGAAAGAATTAAAAGATGCTAGTGTTAAAAGAATAATAAGTATTCTTTCTCAACTTCAAAAAGAAGGATTTTTAAGAATAAAAAATGACACGATTCAGATCGTTAAATGAATCCTCTTAGCGTGATTTCCTATTTTTATAAATTTTAGTGATTTTAGCAGCTAATCTTTCCTGTGTTTTCCAATTCCCAAAGGCTAATCCCTTCGAGATTAAATTTTCAATTTCTTTTCTATATTCTCGGTTTACTTTTTTGGTAGATTCTCGTGAAAAAGGTGTTTGTGGTAGGGGAATAAATGAATGAGCATGAATTCTAGCACCTTTTTTTGAAATTTTTTTCATCATTTCAATCGTAAGCTCAATATCCTCATTTCTTTCTCCAGGTAATCCAAAAATGAAATCTACATTAATTTTTAGGTGATTTTCTAATGTTAAGTCTACAGCCTTATAAATATCTTCAACACTATGACCTCGGTGACACAGATCTAAGATTTTTTGGCTACCTGATTGCGCACCAATAGTTATATTATCATTATTACCATATTTTAAAACCAAATTTAATGTATCTTGATTAACATGTTCTGGTCTTACTTCCGAAGGAAAAGTTCCCACAAAGATCCTAGCATTTTCTCCAATAGTATATCTAATTTGGGAAAGTAATTTTTCAAGTTTATCAATTTTTAACGTTTTCCCATCCTCAGAGCCATAACTAAATGCATTAGGAGTTATAAATCGGATATCTGTTAGATCTCCATAGTAATCTTTCAGTACTTGAACATATTTACATATTGATTCGATACTTCTGTGTCTGGGAGTAGTGCCTAAAATATAGGGAGTTTGACAGAAATAACAGACATAAGGACACCCTCTTGTTATTTCAATTGCCCCAAATCGAATATTTTTAATAGGAAAAGGGGGATATCTGTTTAAATCAATTAAAGTGCGTTTTTTTGCATAAATATACTTATATTCTTCAATTTTGCAGGCAATCCCTTTTATCCCACTGAAATCTTCATTTTTAGCTAGTCTATTTACAAGTTCTACGATTGTTTCCTCTCCTTCTCCAATTACAACAAAATCAAAACCTATTTGAAGGGTTCCAGCAGGATCTCCCGTAGGATGAGAGCCACCTCCTATAAGTAAACACTTCCTTTGAAAATTTTTTCTTAGTTTTGCTACAAATTCTCTGATTTCAAAAAGCTGAGTTGTGAAGAAAGAAATAGCTACTAGTATTTTTTCATAGGATTTTACGAGATCCTTGAGTGTTTCTAAAATTTCTTCTTGTGAGTTTAAAAAATAGAAATCAAGGTTTTCAAATATATTATCTGTTTCTAGTGCACCAGCAATAGCATTTAAACTATAGAAATTTTGTCTATGGTAATAGATTACGAATGCAATTTTTTTCAAGTAAATTTTACCTTAAATAGTATGCGATTAATGATTAGATATAATATAATACAATATTTTTTAAACTAAATCTCTAATGGTATTATTATAATTGCAAAATAAAGATAATCTGCGAGATAATGGTGTTGTTTAATTGGTTATGGGCTACTTCGTCAAGTGAGGTTAGTAAGTCTATTTTCGATTTTTTTAGTTTTGGACATATTGCAATGGGAATTGTTGTGTTTTCCTTATTATCTATCATTTCGACGATAAGAAATTTATTTGATCCAAAAAACTTCAAGGTCCAAAAATCTCATTGGTTATGGTTTTTTGTAGGTACTACTATATTTGCAGTATTTTGGGATATTATGGAAAATAGCCTTCTATATCAATGGGGTTTAAAACACCAGAATCAACTAGATAGTGTAGCAAATGCGATATCTGATATTATTCTTGGAGCATTTGGTGCTCTAATATGTTGCGGTTTCGCGTATCTATCCTATGAAAAAGTGAAGAAATATGAGTTTCCATTATTTTATCTTCTCAATTTCCTTTCATTTACCTTATTCTTTGTTATCTATTTGATTCTTGAATTTTAAATTCATATGAATATATATTGGCATTATTATATTATAATTTTAAGAAATAAAAAATAGATTGAAATTGCTCAGAAAAGTGAATATATAATGTTATTAAATAAATTTTTTGCTACAGATATTTCTGAAGTTGGTGTTTCTTGGTTTGATTTCTATTCTTTTGGCCATATCTGTTTTGGAATCGGGTTGTTTCTGTTTTTTTCATTATTCTACACTATTCCAAAAAGAAAATATGGAACAGTTCCAATTTTTTCCTTATTACTTGTTTTTATACTCACAATGCTTTTTTCTATAATTTGGGAAATTGTTGAAAATTTAGTTTTTCTTGATTTAGGCTGGAAATTTGAAGATCGAGCTGATAGCTGGCAAAATATTACTACTGATATCTTAATGTGTGCAATTGGGGGCCTTGGTACTTGGTTATTTGCCTATATCACGTTTGAAAAGGAAAAAAATGCATTCGCCTATTACACTTTTGGAATAATTGGATTTGGAGTTTGGATTTGCATTTTCATGATACTACGATATTTGACTTTTCAAAATTCCCCAATGGTTTAATTAAATTCATCTTTTATCAATTACTATAATCTTGAAAAATGTTAGATCTTTCTGAATACATAGAATTTCAAAAAGGGAATATACCTCTAATATTATCTGTACCACACGGGGGAACATTAGAATGTGAAAATATTCCAAAAAGATCATCAGGAATTTTAGGAATTGATGGTAAAACCATCGAGATTGCGAAAAGTCTAATAACAATACTTCAAACTATTTTTAAACAAAAAACCTTTAATGTTAGGACCCCCTCTTATGTAATTTCTATGGTACGTCGAAATAAAATTGATTTAAACCGAGAGAAAGCCGAAGCATATGTCCAAGAATCTTACCTAGCAAAAGAAATCTATGAATTTTATCATAAAAAAATTGAAGAAATTGTACTACACAATTTGAAATTATATAATCATTCGTTATTAATTGATTTACATGGATTTGAAAAAGCTAGTCGTCCCTCAGGTTTCCGAGATGTGGATATAGTCTTAGGTACTAATAATTTAGATTCATTTTTTCCTGAAAAAATACCTAAAAAAGATTGGGGAAAGAATATTCGAGGCAAGATTGTTCAAAAATTTCTCGAATTAAATATCCCTATTGCTCCAAGTCATCCTAGAAGAAGCGAATATGTTTTAACTGGAGGGTATATAACAAAAAAATTCGGAGCATCTCAAATACCGAAGAGTCAAGCAATACAAATTGAACTTTCAGATAGGATAAGAATAAAGGATACAGAATTAAGAGAAACAGTATTAGATGCACTAGCTCAGATACTATTTGAGGATTTAAAAAACTTCAAGAATATATAATGAGTAATCTCTGTTACTTATCCAATTGTAAAATTAGATTTACAATTCGGTTAATATATTTACTCTTCTGAATCTTGCAGATATGGGCAACCTTTTTATAATTAAATGACTCTGCTAAGGTATCTAGATATGTGAGATTATATAAAATTGAGATATTTTCATCATTTTTCATGAATAGCATATCCAATTCCCGTTGGATGTTGCTATCGTTAATCTTCTTCTTCTTCCTTACTCTTTTATTGATTTCAGAAATAGCTTCGTTAAATTTAATATCCCTTATACTTGAAATAAGAGAATTGAGTACAATCGCATATAAAACAACGATTTCTATATTTTCTGTGTCTTTTAAATTATGCAATTTGAGTTGTAGATCTTGATAAATTTCATTGATATAATTCTCATCTACACCTTTAATTTTTGTAAAGAGATTAAGAAATTGTAGATATTTACCATCGAGAAATAAGTGTAAATTAGTGTTAAATAAATCTTTAAATTTCCTTATCACTTGCCCTGAATTACTTATTTTTATAGAAACTTCGGGGGTTCTACCAGTGATAATATCATGCCCATCTTTATAAAATTGTTGGTTTATTAAATTGTTCGTTGCAATATGTAATTTTTCTAAGATCATTTCTATCGCAAAATACTAATTATTCATTTTTTATATCTGTACTCAACACAATTAGTAAAACTTCAATGATTTAATTTTTTGTATTTTTACCATATTCTTTTGTATTAGTGTTATTAAGCTTTAATAATACAAGTATAACATATTGTTAAGACCAATCTATATAAAATCCTAAATATAATTGTTTCAAAAAAATTAAGATATAAATTTTAAAAAAAAAAGAAAAATTAGGTTCGATGGTCTTCTTACTCTTTCTAATTCTATAAGTCTTCTACGAGGTCTTCGTAAGCTTCCAGCGACAGCTCAATTATATCAAGATTTTCGGGGAAAATCCCGTAAAATACTCTTGAAAGGCCATCGCATCCTGAAGGTTTCCCTCAACAGTTATATCTCCTGCCATATAGGCAGAAGTTGCATCAACCTCACCCATGACGATACCCGCACCCACCTCAAGAGTGGAAGATAATGTGAATGAAGGATTATCAATGTCTCCTTCTCCATAATCTAAATCTCCTTCTTTAACTGTGAGCCAAAACTTTTTATCTGCATCAGTGAACACTAACTGGATTGCAATTTCCATATCCTCGAGCTCCTCTTTAAGATCTTCATTTTCTCCCGAAATCTGCTTCATAAATTCGAGAGTTTTCCCAATTACATCGGTAGTTGCTGAAGACGCTCCAGCATCCTGAGCAGCCTTTATTTCTTTTAATAATGATTCGTCAACCATTTTAATTTTCAACCTTTTTATATAATTTTCCTCTATTTTTATTTTGAAAATTATTGAAGTAAAATATTTTCTTAAGTTATTTTGCGAAAATTTTCTGAAAATAACAATATTAAAAGGTTATAATGATATAAAAAGGTTTTATGTCAAAAGTTGGGTTTTATTTTATAAATTTTCATAACTCCCCCATGTGTCGAATCTTTTATGTTTAAATAATCAAAGTTCCACTATTTAAACAACCAAGAATTATTTTCTATATTATAAATTTAGGAGGAGGAATTTAGAGTGGCGCGGCTAGCGGGATTTGAACCCGCGTCGCAGGAGTGACAGTCCCGAATGCTTTCCGCTAAATAAACAGAATTG
>JBHLOJ010000162.1:0-5447 GCA_048940605.1 Promethearchaeota archaeon | reverse complement strand
TAACAAAAAATAGGTTAATACCTGAAAAGACTTTAATGGATCTATTTACTTTGAGTTTTCATAATCGATAATCAATTATATTAATCATTGATGATAAAGGGAGAGTTCAATTAAAATGTTCTAGTATTATTTAGAATTTGGTTGAAAATCTAGAGAAATTGGATTAATACAATATCGGCAACCTGTAATTTTTGGTCCGTCATCAAAGATATGCCCTAAACGCCCTCCGTAGTTTCTACAATGTATGTATTAGGAACAATATCTCTATTTGAAGATATATTTTCATCTAATTGAATAGTTCGTTGAAGATAAACCTCTAAGTCATGTCCAAACTGAGTAGCTATCTCTGGATTCAAGAATTTTTCCATAAATATTATTGTACCTTGAAGTCGATTTTTAAAGGTAACCGTTCCTATGAATTTTTCTATATATGGTATACTTGGAGGAAGGAACATAATTTGTTTTAATTGAATTTGATCATAATCCTCTGGAATTGATATATTTCCAAGGTTGGTTAATATTGTTCCAATTTGGATTGGGTTTTTCAATATGTTTTTTTTCATTTTCTTTAAAAATCGAACATATTCAAAATTTTTAAGTATTTGGTTATATTTATCTAGCGGAGGTGTTGAGAGATTACCCACATATAGCATATTCCGCGCGTCTATCAAGGTGGGGTCCAATTGATCCATCAGTTTAACAACACTAAACATTGATTGAGGTGTAATCCGTTTTTGTAATTTTTTATGAACTGCTTTAACTTGTTTCCAGAAGTCGTGTTTCCAGTTAATTTTTATTTCAAATTTTTCTCCTCCTGCGAAATTTCCAACTTCTTCTCCTATTGGGATATTTAGATATTTCCGGAGATTAATAGGCATCGTAATTTTTTTTCGAAAATCTTCCTTATCATTTTGCAGAAGATGCTGCACATTTAAAATAGCACAATACAAAACACTATTCATTGAAACACCTTCTGCTCGACTTTTTTTAATTAAAGAAAGTGTTGTGGCTTCATCAAGAGTCCATTGAATTGCATTAATTTTAAATGTTTGAAGTACTTTATGAAGAGGATAAAAATCGGCTTGTGTCAATTTAACTTGTTTGCTCTGCCAGAGTTTATTAATTTTATTGTTTATTTTGGTGTAAATAGGATTTAATTTAATCGAATCCAATTTATATCCCTCTTTAATTGTAGGAAGATTTTCAATTGTTCTATTAATTTCTCTCGGGTGTGATATGTCTAATAACATATCTCGTAGTAAATATACTAACGATAAACCATCACAAATGGAATGTTGCGCAAAAGCAATTAGTTCCGATTCATTTGACCCCTGGATAAAAAAAAAACGTATTAATGGTCCTAAACAAATATCAAAAGGGTTCCAATATTCTTTTAAAACTTCAATTAACCAGGTATTCTCATCAATTCGGGGAACCACATTGAGTGGAGAGGGGGGTGTTTCATGATCCACAAACCATGAAGAATCAGTTTCATCGAATTCAATATGAGATCTAATCATCGGATGACGATAACGCATTCGTTCAATAGTTCGACGGAGAGCATCCAATTTTAGGTTTCCAGTAATTCGAAATACAACAATCACATTATTTCCGGGTAAATAAAAATGGATTCGTTCATATTCAGCTTTCCGTTTAAATTTCTTATAATTTGATCTAACTGATGTTAGTTCTATATTATCATTCATTCTTCTAGCTCCTATTTAAATATCTTTGGTGTTTATTATATCTAAAATTAATTTCAAGATTTCTGAAAATTCGAAATCAATCCTTATTTTAAGAATAAATTTCATTACTTATAAATATTTCGAGATTTCGGAAAATTCGAAATATATATATAATTAATTTCTTTATTATTATTATTGAATGATACTAAACAGATTCCTCAATCCTTATCATCATCAAACTCATCATTAGAAATCAAACAGCTTATACTCCAAAAAATGGATGATCTAATGAGTCAAATTTATTATAATTCTTGGAATTTCATGACTTTATCTGCTGTTGCCTTTAGTTCTGATGGAATCACCCAGGATGATCTTATTGTATTAACTGGCGGATCTCGAACTAGGATCTCCTCCACCCTTTCATTTCTCCGTAGTACTGGATTGATCAAAATTATTAAAATCCCCCTCATACGAAAGAAATATTATCAATTGAACATCCCGCTTAATGATATCTATCGAAGCTTTTTTGGTTCTCTTCAAAAAAAATATGAAGAAAATACCAGTTTTATAGAAAAGATTCTCTCGTCCTTACAATCGTTAAAAAATTCCTCTGAAATCTTGGAATTATCTCATTTTAAAAATTATCTCGAAGATTTTATAAAAACAAACTCTTTGGGTATCTATTTTTCTCAAAGATTTAACAATCGGTCATTAAATTTCCCGAAATTAAATCCTGATCTCCAATCGAAATATATGAAAGAATTATCCATTTTTGCCAAAGCAACACTTTCCCAAACTTCTCATGATTCTCCTTTCTCGCCTAGTTCTAAACCTTCTCATGAACTAGATACAATCAAACAATCTTATTTCCAGCAACTTCGAGCTTTATATGAAAAAATTGACCGGAAAGGGCTCCATATTGCATTAATCCATGTTATTTCTATTGAAGTAGATGCTCCCACTCAAGAACGTCTTATGACTTTAACCAATTTGCCGCGAAGCACACTTTCTGAAGCTTTATCTAAAATTGAAGCGGATGGACTTATTAAATCAGTTAAGAATAATAACATTGGTAAACTATGTTATTTTCTTTGCATTCCAATTCAATTAATATGGATTATTGCGAGATATCAATTATTACAATTATTTTACGAATTAATCGAATTCTTAACCAAGATCTCTAAAAAAATCTCTCAAGATACCTCAGATTCGGGATTAATCCGATATATTAATATGACAATACATGAATTAGATCAATACATTAATTTCATTCTATTTCTCATAAAAAGAGTCTCAGATGAATTCAAACTGCATTTATTATAAATATATTTAATTCTCCTTATAGATAAATACATCCTTGTAATCTAATTTTTAGATTCTTAGAAGAAGAAAAGTATGAAAGATTCCAGAAAATAAGGATATATTGATTCAACAATCTTCAACTAAATGATATTATATTCAATGTTGATAATTATTTATGTAAATATATTGGGCTTAATGAAAAATGGTGATTTCAAGTGAAATGTTCTGGTTCAAAAAAAAAGTTCGTAAAGTTCAACTAAAATGTTCTCGTATTAATTTGGTTGAAAATCTAGAGAAATTGAATTGATACAATATCGACAACCTGTTGTTTTTGGTCCGTCATCAAAGACATGCCCTAAATGCCCTCCGCAGTTACTACAAAGAACTTCTGTACGAATCATTCCATGACTTGTATCTAATTTTTCCTCAACATTTGCCTTGTCAATTGGTTGATCAAAACTAGGCCATCCAGTTCCAGAATTAAATTTTTTGTCAGAAGAAAACAAGGGTGCGCCACAACCCGCACATTTATAGACCCCCTTTTCATGATGGTTGTAATATTTGCCTGTAAATGCGGGTTCAGTTCCTTTTTCACGTAAAACGTGGTATTGTTTCTTTGTTAATTTTTTTTTCCATTCATCTTTAGATAATTTAGACTCCATATTCTTGAAATAGAGTTTCTGTTATTATAATCATTGCCTTATAAAGAATTATAAGATTGAATCTATTTACTTATAAGAAAAATCTAATAATAAACCAAAATTTATACAAAATTAGACTTAGGTTTAATTCTCTAAATTCTTAATTAAAAACTATGGAGAATCAAAAAGCTATTTTTTCAGCGGGTTGCTTTTGGGGAGTAGAGAGAGATTTCAGGAAAATAAAAGGAGTTATTTCTACTCGAGTTGGATATACTGGTGGGGAGTTTAAAGAACCAACTTATGAAGATGTATGTTCTCATAGAACCGGTCATGCTGAAGCGATAGAGATTACATATGATCCTTCTGAAGTATCATATGATGAGTTACTTGAGGTATTTTGGTCGATCCATGATGCTACCACACTGAATCGTCAAGGTCCCGACGTGGGCACACAATATCGATCCGCAATTTTTTATCTTAACACAGAACAAAAAGAGAAAGCAATGGAATCTAAAGCTAAACTTGAAGCATCAAACCGTTTTAAAAGACCAATCGTCACGCAAATAGTTCCTGCTTCAGATTTTTGGGAAGCAGAAGAATATCATCAAAATTATATAGAAAAAAGAAAAAACAAGATTTTTACTCATTTGTAATTCTCTATAAGGATATATTAAGTAATAATTATAAAAACACTCAATATAACTGCAACAGTAGCAACTCCCATACCCTGAACAGTCGTTAATAATTGAGTCAAAAATGTTCCTAACGTAGAAAAGGATAAGGGTAACTCCTAACTCTAAAAACTATTGTTTGCAACAATTTCAAGAAATTTCGATTTAGGATATACTTTAACTTCAGTGTAATTTATATACTTTTCGAAGTATTTCTTCAATTCTAATTTAAATTCTTCGTCGTTATGGGCAATAATTGTACTGAATGGATAATTCATTATTTTTCCCTCTTGATTAATAATTAAAAATTGATATGAGTAAGTTGAGACTCTTTCATATAAATGTGGTACCTTAATAGTAACATGAATATTATATCCATTCATCTTAAAGATCTGCATATCCTAACTCCAAATTGGTAGATTTAAGAATTATAGTGTTCTATGTTTCTATCTCGCAATGTAATATTTAAATTAGTCTTGTTGCTTATTGAAGTATTAATTTCTATTTGAACTAATATCTTAAAAAATTACCTTCTAATCCAGATAAACTGAGAGGTATTTATTTTAAATAAATATATACATTGAACTATTCAGATATAGCTATTAAATATTTTATTAATTCTGAATTATTAATTATAGACAATGTAAATTTTAATATTTTTTAACTTAAGTGTATCATTGACTTAAAAAGAGAAGAATTTGAGCATCATGAAATTTTCTTTCGTTCAAAATTAACTGAAGAGAACAGAAAATATAGTTATTTCACATCTAATGAAAAAATTAGGAAAATTATAAAATACTTGAGATTAAATGATTTCAGAATTACAAAAACTCGTTTCTATTCTGATCTTGGGATGCACCATAATACTATATCAAAATATCTCAAAATACTTGAAGAGATTAACGTAATCGTAAGAAAAAGAACGTTTAATCAGACACTATATTTCTTGAATGAAAATTTGCTCGAATCCCTCAATTTAAATGTTTAGGATTGATATATTAAGCACTATATTCCGTTTTTTTGTTCTTCAGAGAAGAAAATTAACTCGATTTTAACTCCTTTTCTAACCTCTTTATTTCTCGGTCAATTGCTTTCGTTTTTACTTGCTTTTCCTTAACAATTGCCTTTAATTTCTCATTTAATTCTTT
>JBHLOJ010000049.1:0-23781 GCA_048940605.1 Promethearchaeota archaeon | reverse complement strand
TTAGACTTTCTATCTGGTAAATCGTATACGTAAAAAGCGCCCACAAAGAATTGAAAATATCCGATTAAAAAGATTAAAATTGGATTATACCAGTTCCACCAAGGGTACTCCCATATTAAATAATCTCCCATGTTCAATAAGATTTCTACAAAAACAGAAAAGATTGTAAAGCCAATTGCCATAGCCCATCGATTAGGAAGCCCAAGGATTTTCTTATTTTTATCATCTGGCAAGAATTTAGCAAATACTATACCGGCAATAGAAAACATAAATGCAATTTCAATATTCCAACCGATAAGAATGATATAAGCACTTGCCCCCGGTGTCGTCCAAAAAGCTGAATAGTCCGAAAAAGCGAAAATCAGTCCATTCCATATTTCATTTATCAAATCTAAACCTAAGAGAGTTAACCCTGCAAATATAGTACTCCAGTTTCCTGTTTCTCTCGCGTTCTTGATTTCCACACCGTAAATATATAATACTATTACAAGCAATGTAATTATATACCAACCATATTCTTGATTTAATTCTCGAAGTTTGCCTAAAGCTTCAAGTGATTCTGGTGTTGCCAAAAATTCCACCTTTTATTCTTAAAAAATTAATCAATTTTAATTAAATGAAATTTACATCTGAATATTTATTAAATTTTTCCAATTCGGTTTGTACTATAATGAGAATATTGAAAAGTGCCCACAATTCAATTGTATAAATCTAATTTCATAAAATTTCTAAATTAATCCTTTTCTGCAATTTTGTTTGCAATTATTGCTGCAGAAGCCCCAGCACCAAATCCATTATCAATGTTTACAACTAATAATCCAGGAGAACATGATTGTAGCATAGTAATTAATGCACCCTTTCCTTTTTCACCCATACCATATCCACTTGATATAGGAACTCCTATAACAGGAACATCGACAAGAGCTGCAACTACCCCGGGTAGAGTTCCTTCCATTCCTGCGCATACAATTATTATGTGAACTCTCTTTTTTATCATATCACTTAGAGGAGTAAAAATTCGATGAATACCAGCAATACCTACATCATAAGTTGTAATAACTTTACACCCCATAGCTTCAGCAATAACTTCTGCTTCAATGGCAACTGGTATATCTGAACTTCCTGCAGTAATAATTCCTACAATTCCCCCTTTCTTAGGAAATTCATATAATTTTTCCTTAATAATTAGGATTTTTCCAATTTCATTTAAATTAATATCATAGATTTCATCGCTTCCAAAGATTTTTTCTATTAAAATCTTTTGATTTTCATTATATCGAGATATTATTGCGAAATGCTTACTTTGCAGAAACTTTTTAGTGATATCAATAACCATTTGAGGTTCTTTATTTTGAGCGAAAATTACTTCTGGGGTACCTGTCCTTGTTTTACGAAAAATATCTAACTTAGCTAAATCTCCTACTTCTTCAACGTGATTGGCTCTTAGTAATCTTTCAGCTTCTTCTATAGACATTTTTTTCTCGAGTAATTTAACAAGAATCTCTTTAATATCACTCATAATAGATGACACAATAGAATATGTAATAATAATAAGTGTTCTTTTATTTTGTATTTTTCTAATTCAAAGATGTTTTTCACTTAAAAATAAATAAGTTTTCTTGATAAAATTAGAAAAAAGATAATAAAAAGTTAAAATAATTATTTCATGTTACTTTCTAAATTTATATTCCAAATCTAAAGTGATGAAATAAATGAAGATAGACTATACATCTTATAAAGATGTAGATTTAAAGGGCAAAAAAGTATTAATGCGTGTTGATATCAACTCCAATATTGATGTAGAAAAGATGGAGATTAGAGATTCTCCTCGAATACGAGTACTTGCTCCCGCATTGAACAAATATTTTAAAAAAAGCGCAGTAATTATTTTAGCACATCAATCACGTCCAGGGAGTGATGATTTTACAGATCTGGATATACATGCTAAAGAGCTCGAAAAATATCTTGGTCGTCCTGTAAAATTTGTAAAAGACATCTATGGAGAACAAGCAATCCAAGCAATTAAAGATCTAAAAAAAGGAGAAGTTCTGGTGCTAAATAATGTTAGAAAATTTGAAGGGGAAATGAAAAACTATAAGGATTTCTCTGAAGCAGAAAATACTGAAATGATAAAGACTTTATATCCTCTTGTAGATTATGTAATTGTTGATGCTTTTGGAGCAGCCCATCGTGCTCATGCATCAATTGTAGGATGGCCTAAGATGATGGCTGGACCAATAACCGACAAAGAATTAGATGCTCTGAAGAAAATTATGCAAGAACCTGAAAAACCTATGGCTATGCTGATTGGTGGCGCAAAAGCTATAGACAAATTTAAGGCTATGAAATATAATTTTGAAAATGATAAATTAGATTATGCCTTATGTTCGGGATTAACAGCAATACTGATTTTTGAAGCTTTAGGGAAAAATATGGGAGAACCAAACCATAAAATCATAGTTGAAGATCTTGAAGCTAATAAAGATATGATTAAAGAGACTTCTGAGAAATTTAAAGAAAAAATTATCTTACCAGAAGATTTAATAATTGATGACAATGGTAAGAGAAAACCAATTGAGATTGATGAAGCTGGTACTTATAACACTACAACAGGAGATATTGGCCCTAAAACAGTAAAAAAATTTAATGAAATTCTGATGAAATGCAAAACTATTGTTGCAAACGGACCTCCGGGTATTTTTGAAAAGGAAGTGTTTAGAAAATCTACAAATGAAATTATTGACACGATGGTTGCAGCCACTAAGAAAAATAAAGCTCTTACAATTATTGGTGGTGGAGAAATGGGTGCGGCTGCTTCAATGGCTGGAAAAGCTGACGATGTCTCTTTCATCTCCACAGCTGGAGGCGCAATGTTAGAAATCCTTTCTGGAAATGATTTACCAATGATCAAGGCTTTAAGAGAAAAAAAAGTTTAAACTGCAAATCATTTTTTTCATATTTTTTTTAATTTCAAATAATCTATAATGATTAATAGCGATAAGATAGTTAAAGAAAAATCATTAGCAATAGATCCTGATCCAATATTAAAATAATTCTACACTTTTGTATAAATCAGAATCTTATAACTTTATATTAGATAATATCTTAAATATTTATGTATAATATACATAAATGTCAAGAAATCGATCGTCAAAATTAATATTTAAAGAATTTTAAAGAAAATTCAATGTGAAATAATTTGAAAAATAAAAGATATATTTCAATACTATTTGTTTCTTTTCTAATTCTTAATATCGCTTTTCAAAATATGAACATCATCCAAAAAAATCAAGAAGATGGCGCGAAAGAAGACTTTTTTTCCCCCTTATCTACAAGTAATTCAATTGAACATCAATGGAACGAAACATGGGGAGGAATTGATGATGAAACAGCTGAAGCTATAGCGATAGATTCATTAGGTAATATATATCTAGCAGGATATACCAATAATACCAGTTCAGGGGATTACGATATGTGCTTGGTAAAATTTGATAGTTCAGGAGCATATCAATGGAATGTTACGTGGGGTGAAAGTGGTGAAGATCGTGCCCGAGCAATAGCATTAGATTCATCAGATAATATTTATCTTGCAGGGACTTTGAATGAACATGCTGTAGATCCAGATATGTGTTGTGTAAAATTTAATAATCTTGGTCAATATCAGTGGAATAGTACATTGGGTTACATTGGTGAAGATTTTGCCCAAGCAATAGCATTGGACTCATCAGGAAATATTTATCTTACGGGTTTTGTATATGATGGAAGTGATGACGATATCTGTTTAGTAAAGTTTGATAGCAATGGCCAATATCAATGGAATCGTACTTGGGGGGGAATTGAAGATGATAGAGCATTCTCAATAGCTGTGGATTCATCAGATAATATATATCTTGCTGGAGAATATACAATTGTGGATGATATAGATTCTGATTTTTTTCTTGTAAAGTATAATAATCTTGGTGAGTATCAGTGGAATAGCATATGGGGTGGAGATGGGATGGATATAGCTTTTGATTTAGCATTAGCGTCATCAGATCATATTTATCTTGTTGGAGGGTATGAAATCGGTCCTACAGATACTGATATATGCCTCGTTTGCTTTGATGATTCAGGTATATCTCAATGGAATCGTACTTGGGGAGGGTTTTATGTTGATGCAGCAACCACAATAGAGCTCGATTCTTCAAATAATATTTATATTGGTGGGGCTACAGATATCGATGGAATGGGACTCTATGATTTTTGTTTAATAGAATGTGATAATATAGGCTTCCAGAAATGGAATCACACATGGGGGGGAAGTGGAGCTGATATCTATTGGGATCTGGTATTAGATTCGTTGGAGTATGTTTATCTAGGGGGAACTTGGGATATGTATGGAGCAAATCCTGATATGATTCTTATAAAATATATGCCAGGACCTGCTCAATTATCAATTAATTTGCCAGAACAGTATGATTTTTTTGGAAATGTTGCACCTAGTTACAATATCTCGATTACCAGACTTTATGATACCCTTTGGTATACAATTGATGATGGAACCACGAATATTACAGCCAGTGGATTAACGGGAACAATCAACCAAACAGAATGGGATAAAATATATGATAGTATGTTCATAAATATTATACAAATAATATTCTATGCTAATGACTCTTTTGGGCGTGAAATGTATGCTGAAGTAATTATCTACAAAGATCTAATTCCCCCAACATCTTCAATTGATTATATTCCTCATAGTGACACTATTCAAGTAAATAAATCGACAAAATTTACATTAACTGCTAATGATGGATCAGGATCTGGAGTTTCTATAATTAGATATAGAATCAATAATTCTGGTTGGATATATTATACTAATCAATTTGATTTATCAAGTTATGAATATGGTGATTATCTTATCTCATATCAAGCTGTTGATCTTGTGGATAATGTTGAAATCGCAAATACGCTTTTAGTAAGATTAGTTAAAATATCGCGTAAAACTGATATCCCTGGATACAGCATTCTTCTGTTCTTTGCGATTATTTCTGTGATTTCAATATTTCGGATTAAAAAGCATAAGAAATCCACAAAACATTGTTAACTTTTTTTTTTGTAATTTTAACTCTAATTGCTTTTTTCTCTTCTTAATAAAATGAGATAAAATTCTGGGGAGATTGATAAAATATTTATTTTTTAATGAAATAATTTATCTATCGTTAATTTCGATATAATATATAGAGAAATTAAGGGCCCGTGGTCTAGCCTGGTATGACGTCCGCTTGACGTGCGGAAGGTCGTGCGTTCAAATCGCGCCGGGCCCAATAAAAATTTAAGAAGAAAAAAATAAAATGCCAATTAGAATACGTTGGAAATCAAAGGAATATTTTGGAATAGGTCTATTGTTATTAGGGATGTGTGGGTTTTTCCAACTCTTTTTTATATTTATTGGGCAATATTTTTTGGAAATAGGGAATTATTTCATTGTCATTTTAGTACCGTTGGGAATAACCTTAGCGACATTTTATGCTTCTATTATTATTTTTGAGAGTTATGCTCAAGTTGAGAGGAGAGAGAAAATTAGAAGTCAATTCCGAAAATCAAAAACGTATTCTTCGAAATTAGAGCAAATCCTAAATTTCCCTATAACAAAACCATTAATCATCATATTTGCGATTTTTACCCCTATTTTCTTTAGTTCTTTCTATATCTGTATTCTTTTTCTGAATAATACAATTTCGTTTTTAACTGCTGAAAATACAAGTGCTATAATTTGCCTACTTATAGCGAATCTAATCGAAAAAAAGTACGGTAGGGTTAAAAGGTATTAAGCAAATCTATTAAATTCCTGATTATCTCTAATTATTACAAACGTATATATTGATAACACAACAATTAATTAATAGATAAGAAAGATAACAAAATAGATAATCTTGATACTACTTATCATATACGGATCCACAAGATAATTTTGATCAAGTATGGCTAAAATTGAAGTTAGATGTCCAATTTGTTCTAAATGGGAAAAAATTGAAATTTCTGATGATGCAACAAAGAATATTACCAAAGGACTTTTAGCTGTAAATATAGCTGCTGGAATGATTTGTGAACATAATTTTATTGCTTATGTTGATAAAAATCTTACTGTAAGAGATTGTTTAATTGCAGACTTTAAAATTGAAGCTCCTGAAACCTCAGCAACAGAAGAAATAGATAGTACCATTTCTCCTGAGATCAAATCAATTAATTACGATTTAATTAAACTGAATATTCCTGAATTATTAATGGCTTCTGTTTTTAAAGCAATTTTTTTGGGCAAAGGAGTGATTATGATTTCAGATGATAATTTTCTCACTGATCAAATAATCCACTTCTTCAAGAATGCAATGCTCAATCTGTTTGAAAATGAAATTATTACTTTATCGAAAAATGATTATAAAACTGATCATAAAATTTATGAAAATTATATCATATTTGAAAAGAGAAAATTAATACAAGATAAAGATAATTTAATTGATCCTAAAAAGCTAGATATCGAAAGAAGTATTGCAAAAAAGTTTTTAGAAGAATATGATTTAGTTACTGGATTGATAATTCTTAGAAATGAGATTCAAAAAGCATTCGAATTCTCTAAAACTTTAACTGATTTTATAACTAATTCTGATAAAAAAGCATGGACTTCGAAAATTCTAATTGACCACATATATGAACGGCATAATGAAAGAATACAAATGAATTATCTTACCTTTCTATATGATATAGTAAAGTATTATTTTAAAGTAGATGTTCCTAAAATCGAAGGTGTATCAAAATTTCTTGGAATTTTATAATTATGTTTACCATTAAAAGAGTTTAATTATTTGGTTATCTAAATCTTAGCAGGAGAAGCATAGCAATAATCACAGTTATGTTTACATCGAAAAATCCCTGTATATCCTCCTATATCTTTAGATTTGGAACACCCACAATTCTTTCTCTGTCCTGTATCTTTTATTTTTGGAATTTTATCATTAATTAATTGCTCGATTTTATATGCATCAATACAATGCGCTTGTTCTATGCCATCAAATTTCAGTAAATCAGGTTGACAACATGCTTTCATATGTATATTATATTCACTACTTATTTTGATTAATCCATTAAGGATTTCTTGTTTTTTCCTTAAATCGGGATCAATGGGGATATATCCTCGAGCATTCATTCTATTTTCAACCTTTGGATAAATGGTAGCAAAAGAAAAGATGATTTCCTTAATCCCAAGCTTAGCCACATTTTCAATAATATATCTAAATTTGTCTAAATTATTTTTGATTCTGTTTGAACCTTTATTTCTGTAAAAAATTATAGGATCATATCTGTAACTTATGGCAGATAATCCAAATTCGTTTATCAACCATTTTAACTGTTTAAATCTTTCCTCAAGTGATAATTTCAGATTTTTTTCTAATTCTGAGGGAGAATTAATTGTAAATTGAAATGAATGCCCCTGATAAGACTTGAAAAGGCTCTTATTCTTGATATATTCCTTAATCCATTTATCAAAATTTTTGCTCCACCACACAAAACACTTAACAATTTTGGGATCTAATGAAACTCGACTTATTTGCTTTCGATTAAAAGGATTAACTACGTCAACATACCCCACTTTAATCCTTTCAATAACCCAATCCATTAAAAATGCGGGTATATCCGTTCTGCGTGAACAAGAAATTATCGGGGATTCAACTATGCTCATGTTGATTTTTAGTTCTTTATATTTTTTATAAATCCATTTTGTAATTCATCTTTTTCAAGTTTCCCAATGTTTTTTCCATTAATCAATATTTCTATTAGTTTATGAGGTACTTCCCTTGCCATTATAAAAATATTTTCTTTTCCAGTTATTATATCACATTCAATATGGACTTGGTTATTAATAAAATCAAATTTTTTCATGAGTATACCGTCAATACCGAAGACTAACTGTTCCTTGAAATCAATAAAAATATCACCAAAATGTTTTTTAGCATAAGCCGTGGCCATTGTTGCTGTACCGACTCCCCAATCAAACATAATATAGCCAGGAATACGTTGATCTTTACCATTGTGTCCATAATTTTCAAAGATACATCCTCTATCAATACCATTTATAGTAGGAATTCCTTTTAAATTCCCTGGACTCACTTCTCTATATTCCTCAAGTAACTGTAAAGCCCAACATGCTCTCAATGCAGCAATACCCCTTTCCATATATTCCCATTTGCCTGTTTCTAAATAGTATTCCATATAAGTCCTTACAAATAACCCTTGTCTTGCGTCGCTTAATTCTACATCTATATTTTGTACTCCAAATCCTCCAAAAGTATTATAACTTATATAAGGCATATCCCAAATTTGCTGGAATAAAGATAAGATCGCTAGAATACGCTCCCCCATATCTAAATAAAGCTCGTTACAGGTTATTTTATATAGTTCCTTAAATCCTTCAGCACACCAATAGATGGATAGTGTATTCATAACATTACTCTTAGTGAAATTGTCATAAATTGTTCTAAGAGGATAAGTACAAGAATAAAAAGGTTCAAAATCGTGCCATTTATCTTCTGGTAGTATTTCATTTTGAATATATTGAGCGATTTTTTCACATGCTATAATTATTTTTTCATCCTTAATTAGTTTATAATATTCCAATAAAAACATTAACGAGGCTCCTGAACTTGCAGAATCGATTAAATCTTCATGAATTATTGGAGTTAATTTGTCTGGTTTAAAATTGATGACTGTAGGGATTGCTCCATTTTTTAATTGCAATTCTAAAATCAATTTGACTAGCTCTCTACTTGATTCAAGTATCTTTTTATTATCAGAATTAAAGTCTTGCATAAATTTTAGAGCCCAATACATTGTTAGAGAAGCATCCACTACATGAAAATCATTCATATAGAAAAAAGCTTTAGTACCATTAATGGTTGAATATTCATTTGCATTATAGGACGAGGGTAATACCAAACTTGGGAAAATACCATTTGTTCTTGGTAAATTTAAGACTGTATTTACCATTTGATAACTTTTTTTTAATAAATCTTCATTTTTCCATTGTTCCCCAAAAAATTTTAAACCATAAGCCGATCTAATATTTAAAAACCACGCATTATTCCAAACGACCGCTACTCGTTCAAGAATAATCTCATGTATTACATTATTTTCTAATTGGCTTGGTTCAATGAATTTTACAGGTAATTTGTTTTCTCCAATCCACGATCTTACCCAAAATCCCCCACATTCTTCCCCATTTATTTTAAAATCTCCCCAAAGTTGATGTCTATCAAATAAAGCTTTAAATCCTTCCTTAACATTAGTATTATAGGGTAGTATTTGAGGTTCTATACTGCCATAAAACAGTTTTCTACCATATTTGACCCATAAAAAATGATTTACATATTGCAGTATTTGAGTCACAGATTTCTCTTTAAAAATAATTATATAATATCTAAAGGTTAGATCAGTATTTGGTTCAATCTTCCATTTTTTTGTTGTGAAATGTTTGAAAAAATAGTGTTTTACAGGTTTATAATTACCAAATCCATATGAAATAGTAGGAAGTATAGTTTTGGTTTTTGGTTTAATATTAAGGTCTAAAAAAGATTTAAAAGGTCTATTATTACCAAGAGTTTTTAAATCAGGAATAAGAGCAAAAGCATATTTTCCTTTTTTGTACAATAGAACTGGGGATCGAAAAACATGGTCACCTATAACATAATTCTTATTCGGTCGTAAATGTGGAACCCAAGTATAATCTGGGTCATCTCCTAACAAAATAGAATAGTTTACAAGCATCTTCGATAACGTAAGTTCATTTTTGTTATATAACTTATATCGAATGTGTAAAATGTTGTCTTCTTCGAGACAATAATCTAAGTTTAATGAAAAATCTGAATCATATAGAGTATAATATAATTTCTTTCGGGTTTGTTTTTTAAATTGAATTGGTTTGAAGAATCTATTTTCTCCTTGCCAAAAATTTAGCGTACTTTTCTCCATTATGTTTCTTAAAATTGGAATGTAATCGTCCCCATCCCTAACTTTAATTATTTCATTATGAAAATCGTTAAATTCTTCAATTTCAAGAATTAGATTTGCTTTACCAAGAGTGAGCTTTGAAAATTTTAACACCTACAATTTTATTTTGTATCCCTTAATCTTATTCATCAAGTTTAATAAAAGATTAGGTTAAATCATATAATACTATTTGAAATTTAATTTTTAAATTTTAAAATATTATAGAATAATATGATTCCTTCAATAGAATGGACTTCTGACAATAAAGTCAAATTGATAGATCAGACTCTATTGCCTCATAAGCTTGAATTCTTAGAGTTTGATGATTATAGAGATGTTGCTACATCAATTAAAGTAATGAATATTCGTGGTGCTCCCGCTATTGGAGTTGCGGCAGCAATGGGCATGGCTATAGCGACATTGGAATATAAAAATTTACCAAAAGAGAAGTTTTTAGAATCTATGAAAAAGGCAGCTGAAATAATTAAAAATACAAGGCCAACAGCTTCTAACTTATTTTGGGCTGTAGATAGAATTTGGAAAATAATTAGTTCCTATCCAGATGACCCTAAAAACCTTTCAGAACTAGTTATAGAAGAAGCAAAACTAATGGCTCAAGAAGATATCACTGTAAATAAAAATATTGGTAAAAATGGGGCAGAATTATTACAGGATGGAGATACTGTATTAACACATTGTAATGCTGGTTCTCTCGCCACAGTTCAATATGGAACTGCATTAGCTCCTGTGAGATCAGCAATAGAACAAGGTAAAAAAATAAATGTTATTGCAGATGAGACTAGACCAAGATTACAAGGCGCTCGCTTGACAGCTTTTGAATTACATTATGATAATATTCCTGTTAAGGTTATTTCAGACACGTCGTCTGGATTATTAATGAGATTAGGAAAAATAAATAAAGTTATTGTTGGGACTGATCGTGTAATTTCTGATGCTGTTTTTAACAAAATTGGCACATATTTAGTAGCTTTAGCAGCAAAAGATAATAATATACCATTTTATGTAGCAGCTCCGACATCTAGCCTCTCTCTTCATGAAACTGTAAATGATGTTACAATTGAACAACGAGATAGTACTGAAGTTAGTAATGTTTTGGGAAAAGTTCAGATTGTTCCTGATGGTGTTGAATGCCTAAACTACGCGTTTGATATCACACCTTTTAGATTGGTAACTGGTATAATAACTGAAGATGGAGTCTTTTCACCAAACGAGCTTTTAAAGAATTATTAACTATGTCACGGACATTTAGGTTATAATTTCAGAAGTAATAACTTCTTGAAGTCCTTCATTTATATCTACTATTGAAATTATAACTCTGTTTCAAATTAATACCTTTATTAAAATTAAGAATAAAAAATTAAAAAAAAAAGTAAAAATCTACTTAATATTTTGATTCCTCTTTTGATTTTCTCCGTATATCTTCAATTCGCTTTATTTCTTTGGACTTTGATTTATACCCTTTACGCTTTTTGATTACAACTAGTATAATAGCCACAGTTGAAGCGCCTATAATGCTCATTGTTATTAGCCCTAGGGGACTTAAAAGGAAATCTAGTAAATTAGATGGTTCAACTGATTGTTTTAAAACAGTCACATTCGCATACCCTATTCTTCCAAAACTGTCGTTCGCAAAGAATTTTATAATAATAATCCCTTCAGGCATCGCATCCCATAAAGCTTGGTTTATTACACCTGATGGATTTAAAAAAGTAACATTTTCTGTCCAATGAGTACCATTGTATAATGAGTACCAGGTTTGAACTAGACTGTATTCGACAATTGTAAGACTAAAACTTGGAGCACTACTTCCAATTGTTTGATTTGCTGTTGGTGAATTTATCGTTATTAGTGGCTCAAGAATATCTTTAGTTATTACTATTTGTGAGGATCCAATATTCCCTAATGTATCATTAGCATAGAAAATTAAAGTCACAAAACCTTCGAGATGTGCAGTCCAATTATTTTGATTAATAGTACCATTAGTTATAAAGGAAGTATTAGTAATACCATTATCTATTGTATACCACATAGCATCAAGATTGATATCATTAATCTCAACGCTATAGCTTGGAGCAGTATTGTTAAATACTTGCCCTCCTGATGGAGAAATAATTATAATACTTGGATTAACTGAATCCCTGTTGATACTTACACTAGCAGAATCTAAATTTCCTGCCGAGTCATTAATGTAAAATAGAATGGTTATTACTCCTTGTCCTGCGTTATCCCAAGCAGTAGAATTAATTGTTCCAGTCAACGCACCAGTATAGTTATTCATTCCACTATCAAGAGTATACCAAATCGTATCTACATTTAATTCAGTAATGGAAAGATTATAAATAGGCGGAGAGCTTCCAAACCATACTCCTGAAGAAGGTGAGTTGATGCTAGTTATTATAGGATCAATTGAATCTTTATTAATTCCCACGCTCGCGGAATCCAAATTTCCAGCGGAATCATTCACATAAAATATGATTGTGACGGGTCCTTCTCCTGCATTAGTCCACGCAGTTGAATTAATGGTTCCAGTCAAAGTGCCAGTATAATTATTCGCTCCATTGTCAAGAGTGTACCAAATAGTATCGATATTCACCTCAGTAATTGAAAGATTATAAGATGGAGGAGAACCTCCAAACCATACTCCTGAAGAAGGTGCGTTTATGTTATCTATTGAAGGGGGAATAGTTTCTTTATTGACACTCACGCTAGCGGAATCTAAATTACCGGCAGAATCATTCACATAAAATATGATTGTAACGGGGCCTTCTCCTGCATTAGTCCAGGCAGTTGAATTAATGGTTCCAGTCGATGCACCGGTATAATTATTCGCTCCATTATCAAGGGTATACCAAATGGTATCGATATTTGCTTCTGTAATAGAGAGACTATAACTTGGTGGCGAACTCCCAAACCACGCTCCTGAGGAGGGAGAGTCGATGTTTGTTATAATGGGATCAAAAGAATCTTTATTAATTCCCACGCTCGCGGAATCCAAATTTCCAGCGGAATCATTCACATAAAATATGATTGTGACAGGCCCTTCTCCTGCATTAGTCCACGCAGTTGAAAAAATGTTTCCAGTCAATGCGCCAGTATAGTTATTCGCTCCATCATCGAGTGTATACCAAATGGTATCTACATTCGATTCAGTAATGGAGAGATTATAACTGGGGGGTGAACTCCCAAACCATGCTCCTGTGGAAGGAGAGTTAATGCTAGATATTATAGGATCAATAGTATCTTTATTAACTTGAACGCTATCTGATAGAGTAGTTCCAGATGTATCATTTAAATAGAAAATAATGATAACTGCACCATCACCTTCATTAGTCCAGGCAGTTGAATTAATGGTTCCTAACAATGTTGTTGTTGCACCAGCACTACTGGTAACTGTATAATTGTTTGCTCCATTATCCAGAGTATACCAAACTGAATCACGATTAGGACCATTAATAGAAACTGTATAATTAGGCGTGTCACTAAACCACTCATTCATGCTAGGGGAATTAATGGAAATTTGTAAGACATCAGTTTTTTCGACTGTAACCTGTGTAAAATTCCAGTGCCCTAATGTATCATTCGCATAAAAAGTAATTGTTATAAATCCGATTGAAGCTGCAGTCCACGGAGTAGAATTAATTGTTCCGGTCAGTGCACCTGTATAGTTATTTAATCCAGCATCAAGTGTATACCATATGCTATCTGGATTTGGTTCAATTATCGTAATATTATAATTTGGTGGAGTACTAAATTGATCATTTTCGTTTGGAGAATTAATTGTAATGGTTGGTTTAAGAGAATCTTTGTTAATCCCTACACTATCGGAATCCTTATTACCTGCAGAATCATTCACATAAAATATGATTGTAACGGGACCTTCTCCTGCATTTGTCCATGCGGTACTATTTATTGTTCCAGTCGATGCACCGGTATAATTATTCACTCCATTATCGAGAGTATACCAAATGGTATCTACATTCGCTTCTGTAATAGAGAGACTATAACTTGGTGCAGATGCATTAAACCACGCTCCTGAGGAAGGAGAGTCAATACTTGTTATAATGGGATCGATAGAATCCTTATTAATTCCTAAACTATCGGTATCAAAATTACCCGCAGAATCATTCACATAAAATATGATTGTGACAGGTCCTTCTCCTGCATTTGTCCATGCAGTAGAATTAATGGTTCCAGTCGATGCACCGGTATAATTATTCGCTCCATTATCAAGGGTATACCAAATGGTATCAATATTTGCTTCTGTAATAGAGAGGCTATAACTTGGTGCAGATGCATTAAACCACGCTCCTGAGGAAGGAGAGTCAATACTTGTTATAATGGGATCGATAGAATCCTTATTAATTCCTAAACTATCGGTATCAAAATTACCCGCAGAATCATTCACATAAAATATGATTGTGACAGGTCCTTCTCCTGCATTTGTCCATGCAGTAGAATTAATGGTTCCAGTCGATGCACCGGTATAATTATTCGCTCCATTATCAAGGGTATACCAAATGGTATCTACATTTGATTCTGTAATAGAAAGGCTATAACTTGGTGCAGATGCATTAAACCACGCTCCTGACGAGGGAGAGTCAATACTAGTTATAATAGGATCAATAGAATCCTTATTTATATTAACACTGGCAGAATCTGAATAACCCGCAGAATCATTCACATAAAATATGATTGTGACAGGTCCTTCTCCTGTATTAGTCCAGACAGTTGAATTAATGGTTCCAGTCGATGCGCCAGTATAATTATTTACTCCATTATCAAGGGTATACCAAATGGTATCGATATTTGTTTCTGTAATAGAGAGACTATAACTTGGTGGTGAGCTCCCAAACCATGCTCCTGACGAGGGGGAGCCAATACTGTCTATTGATGGAGCTATTGTATCCTTATTAATCACTACGCTCGCAGTATCCAAATTACTCGCAGAATCATTCACATAAAATATGATTGTGACAGGTCCTTCTCCTGTATTAGTCCAGGCAGTTGAATTAATGGTTCCAGTCGATGCACCAGTATAATTATTTACTCCATTATCAAGGGTATACCAAATGGTATCGATATTTGCTTCTGTAATAGAGAGACTATAACTTGGTGAGGATGTATTAAACCACGCTCCTGAGGAAGGAGAGTCAACACTAGTTATAATGGGATCAATAGAATCCTTATTAATTCCCACGCTATCAAAATCTAAATTACCCGCAGAATCATTCACATAAAATACGATTGTGACAGGTCCTTCCCCTGCATTAGTCCACGCAGTTGAATTAATGGTTCCTGTCGATGCACCGGTATAATTATTCGCTCCATTATCGAGAGTATACCAAATAGTATCTACATTCGATTCAGTAATGGAGAGACTATAACTTGGTGGTGAGCTCCCAAACCACGCTCCTGACGAGGGAGAGCCAATACTAGTTATAATGGGATCAATAGAATCCTTATTAATTCCCAGGCTATCAAAATCTAAATTACCCGCAGAATCATTCACATAAAATATGATTGTAACGGGACCTTCTCCTGCATTTGTCCATGCGGTACTATTTATTGTTCCAGTCGATGCACCGGTATAATTATTCGCTCCATTATCGAGAGTATACCAAATGGTATCTACATTCGCTTCTGTAATAGATAGACTATAACTTGGTGCAGATGCATTAAACCACGCTCCTGAGGAAGGAGAGTTAATGCTAGTTAAAATTGGATTAATAGAATCCTTATTAATTCCTACACTATCGGTATCCAAATTACCCGCAGAATCATTCACATAAAATATGATCGTGACAGGTCCTTGCCCTGCGTTTGTCCACGCAGTAGAATTTATTGTTCCACTGGCAGCACCAGTATAGTTATTCGCTCCATTGTCTAGAGTATACCAAATGGTATCTACATTCGACTCTGTAATGGAAAGGCTATAACTTGGTGGTGAACTCCCAAACCATACTCCGGAGGAAGGAGAGTTAATACTAGTTATAAGAGGATCAATTGAATCCTTATTAATTCCTACCATCGCGGAATCCATATTACCCGCAGAATCATTCACATAAAATATGATTGTGACAGGTCCTTCTCCTGCATTTGTCCACGCAGTAGAATTTATTGTTCCGCTGGATGCGCCGGTATAGTTATTCACACCATTGTCCAGAGTATACCAAATTGTATCTACATTCGATTCTGTGATAGAAAGGCTATAACTTGGTGCAGATGCATTAAACCACGCTCCTGACGAGGGAGAAACTATACTATCAATTGAAGGAGGGGTTGCATCCTTTTGTACATCGACATAATTTGTTGATTCATCACCTAACGTATTATTTGCATAGAAAGTAATTGTAACTACTCCATCGGATTCACCATTCCAAGCTCCTTGATTAATAGTACCGTTAGTTACAAATGTATAGTTAGTAGTTCCTCCATCAATCGTATACCACGTAACATTTACGGTTGATGATGCATCTGTGATATATACAGAAAAATTAGGGGCTGTACTCCCAAAAAACTCGTTAGTTGTAGGGGCATATATTGTAATTGTTGGTGCACTGAGATTTGGAGAGTAATTGAAATTGCTTTGAGATTTTGGAATTTCAATAAACTGAGAAACTGTAGAAAATGCTAATAAGCAAATTATAGCAATTGAAGTTATTTTGTAAATTTTTTTATAAAGGATCTTTATCATTTTATAATCACAAAAATTTTGTTAAAAATATAGAAAAAAAACTTATTTTTATAAGTTTCTTCAATCACATTTGTTTTTTTTATAAAATTATGAATTTCATTTATATTAAGTAATACTACCTTATATATCAATAACGTATAGAGAATTATTAAATAATTATTTGACATTTAATAATATAAAAGACTTAGCTCTAACTTACTTCAACATAATATATTTCCTTTAATATTTGATTTCTAAAGAAAAAATGCTCTTTAGAGTATTCTTTAACTGAGTTAAATTTCTACTATTACTTATTTGACGTCGAATATGTGAAGAATTCCTAATATTTTTAGTTAACCAAATAGAATTCCTTTTCAACTCTATAAATTTGATTTCTTCATTACTAATTGGATGTGAAATACCTTGGAGGTATTCGTCTATTGATTCCTCATAAATCTCAATATACTTTTTGACATTATTAAAACTTTTTATGAAGGTATTTTGTTTTGCATTAGTAAAATATTCATGAAGTTGATTAAAAATTACTGGATTTCCCATAGATTCTCTTCCGATCATCAATGCATCAACTTCAGTATAATCTATAAAATGCTTGGCTGTTATAGGATTGAATATATTACCATTTCCAACCACGGATATCTCTACTTTTTGCTTTATATTTTTTACTGTATCTAAATCTAATACTCCATCAAGAAATCTACTTAAAACTGTCCGTGCATGAATTATTAATAAATCTATCCCAGAATTGTTTATTATTTCTGCTAATTTTCCTATATTAACTGGTTTTTCAAAACCTGTTCTAATTTTTAACGAGATTGGTCTAGATGAATACTTCACAGCAGTATTAATTAGAACATTCAATTTTTCTAAATCCTTAATTAAATATCCCCCTTCTTGAGATTTTATTGCTCTTTTTGATGGACATCCTGCATTTAAATCTAATATATCAAATTTGTAACTATCAAGAAAATCTATAGTTTTTTTCAGGGCTATGGGATCAGATCCGATTAATTGAATACCAATAGGTCTTTCTTCTTCAACTTTGAACAGTTCTTTTTCTACAGATTTAGGATTTTTTTCAATTTTTTTAGTATATAACATTGGCACATAAACTAATCCAATTTCTTGAAGTCTTCTAGCAAATCTTCGGTACGGTGCGGTGGTGACATTTTGCATTGGTGCTAAAATGTATCTATTTGCTAATTCAAGTGATCCTAATTTCATTATTTTCTTAAATTCACTTATGTTCTAAAATAATGAAACTTTTTTATTAATTCAATTTTTCTATAATTAAACAAATCTATTCAATTAAAAGATAAAATGTCAAATTATCTTAAAGAATTTGAGTTCAAAAGTCCCCCTAAAAATCTTACATATCTAGATGGTGAACCTTTAAAACTTACAGAAAAATTCGATTTCTTTCATAATAAAAACAAAATAAGAAAGGGACTTAATCAGCTTCAATATCTATTTAAATCTTATATAAACAATCCTCTCGTAGCTTCTGGAATTAGAGATAGTTATTTATCGGAGAAATATACTGAGGAATATTTAATTGTTCTTTTTACAACTCCTGAATTAGTAAAAAAAGCTAATAAAATTTTAGCATCATATTCTAATATTAAATTTACACAAGGTAATTTTTTTCTTATAACAACCTCGGATTATATGATGCTTCTAGCTAAAGATATGAAGGGTATAAATTCAGGTATTGAAATTATGGAAAAAATTCTAAACCAGGTTTTAGAGGATTATTTCAATAAAAAGAATTTCGAGGATTTTATAAAAATCCGTCAGTTTAGAGTTTCTAATTTTTAGAAGAATTAAAAAAGATCTCTAACAAATTTCCATGGTTTTTGTTTTTTTAACCTGTAGGCTCTTTCTGCGTAATCTAAAATCATTCTATGTGTGTTAAAATAAGCGGTTAAAGAAATTGCGTTCTTTTGTCGAAAGATCCATTCATCATGGTTCATGTATGTAGGGATAATATCGTTTTCTAAAGTCTCATAAAGTGCATTAGCATCAATATCCCAATCATTTGAAACACCAGGATCATCAGGATTAGAATCATCAGGTCCTATAGCCCAACCTGCTAAATGATTCATTTTATATCCTTCCAACCACCATCCATCTTGAACACTAAAATTTGGTACTCCATTTAGAGCTGCTTTCATTCCACTTGTTCCACTTGCTTCACGATATCTATTGGGTGTATTAAGCCAGATATCAACTCCTGAAACAAGCATATGAGAGAGATCCATATTATAGTTTTCCATCATTACAACTTTTACTCCATAGTTATTATACAAGTATTCACCAGCTTCATGTATTTTTTTGATGTAATCTTTCCCCATTTGATCTTTGGGATGAGCTTTACCTGCAAAGATAAACTGTACACCATTTTTACAGATTTTACCTAATCTATCAATATCATGAAATATTAAAACTGCTCTTTTATACGTGGCAAAACGCCTCGCAAATCCTATTGTAATTAATTCCTCATCTAATAAATTCCATGAATGGCCTTTTTGATATGATATTAAGTTGAATTTATTTTCTATATGGGCATCGAAGACATCCAAATCATCAAGCTCTATGGCATTTTCAAGAACTTCTGGGTTTGATCTCCAATTTGGCCATTTCCTCCCAAATATTTTTCGAAATGGTTTAGAAACCCAAAAAGGCAAGTGAATTCCATTTGTAATGTAATCAATCTCATATTGTGGAAACATTTTCCTTGAAATGTCACCATGCTTTTTAGCCACACCATTCCTATATCTGGAAAGTGCCATTCCAAGAAACGTCATATTGAATTCCCCTTTATCATCAGCAAGTTTCCTAATTTCTGAAGGCATTCTCTTTTCAAATACTTTATCTACCAAATCCTGTTTAAAGCGATCATGACCTGCAGGAACAGGAGTATGTGTTGTGAATACTACTTTCTCTTTTACTTTTTCAATATCACCCTTTAACATGTCATAAAGTTCAACCATGGCAAAAGAACCATGACCTTCATTAAGGTGATAAGTTTGAATGTTATTATATCCTAAAGATTTTAAAAGTTTAACTCCTCCTATTCCTAGAATCATTTCTTGTACAATTCTATTCCATCTTGAGGTAGAATCATAAAGAGAACCCGTCATGTTTTTCATCCAATCTTCATTGCCTTCTACATCAGTCGTTAATAAATAAATAGGCAAAACATGACCTGATTGACCAATCACATTATATTGCCAAGCTGAAACTTTCACATCTTTATTCTCTATTTTCATTGTAATTGGTTTAGGTACTCGCTCGAATTCATAAAAGAAATTCCATTCAATTTCTCTTTCTTTTTGTTCCCCATTCTCATTAAAAAATTGATAAAAATAGCCAGAACTATAACATAAGCAGATCCCAACCATAGGAAGTTCTAGGTCTGCTGCAGATCGAACCGTGTCCCCAGATAATACTCCTAAGCCACCACTATATGTAGGAATATTACTATCTACGCCTATTTCCATGGAGATATACGCTACTGTTGTATTATTTTTCAGATCTTCGTCAACTTCCATTTTGCTTCACCAATATGAAGATATTAATTTGATTTCTTAATATCAATTATGAATTTTATATATTATTTGTAAAAACCATGGTTTAAAATCTTATCTTTATTAAATTTAAAACGTTTAAAATTCAGTGTTTGGAGAATTAGAGTTAATTTAAAAAAAAATGAGATAATTCAGATAAAATTTTACCTATTTGCTTTCCCAGTTTGTTCTACTGTTTCAAGAAAATCAAGGATCTCAGCTATTGTTCGCTCAGGATCTTCAATCGCGGTCATGTGACCAAGACCCGGTAAAACTACATGCCTCACATCTGGAATCTCATTCGCCATTATCTCACTTGGCTTTAAAAAGACTAGATCGAATTCACCAAGTAAAATTAAAGTAGGACATTTGACTTTTCTGAGCTCATCAATATGAGGATCAGGATCTGTATAAAAACTAGTCATAAAGTTTATCACTGCTCTGCGATCTTGACGTCGTAAAAATCCTTCATAGATCTTAAACATCTCCTCACTATTAGGCTGTTCAGCCATTTTAAACATATAAACTCCTGGTTCTTTTTTAATTGCTGTCATCATATCCTCAACAGACGTTTTAAGCTCTGTTTCTATCCATACTTCTCTTAGTTTAGCCCGTTCCTCCTCAGAGGCATTCTCCCACATTCTGGCTCGCTGTTCTCTCTCTTTTATTTCTTCCTCTGTAAATTCTCGATAATCTGGAATTTCTACCTGAGTATTTGAACCTGTGTCCGTTAACATAGCACTTAATAAACGCTCTGATCTTTTCCTAGCATAATAAGCCCCTACCATCCCCCCAGTCGCATGAGTTAAGAGATGGAATTTTTCAATTCCTAAATAATCAGCGAGATCATCAAAATCTTTCGCCATTGTATCAACGTCATATCCAAAAGGTTCTTTTTTTACAACAGTTCTCCCATGACCTCTCATATCAATTGAGATCACCCGATATTTTTTAGATAGTGCAGCAGTTACACCTGTATCACTCCAATAATGGCAATCCTCAGATAACCCATGATTTGTGATAATGGGATCTCCTTTTCCCACATCCTCATAATACATTCGTAAATTTCCTTTCTCAAAATACGGCATATCTTCCTCATTAAATTTATATTTTTTAATTAAGTTATAAGGTGAGCTTACTAATTTTATAGATTTCTTTTTTAATAATTTAAAAATTATTTTATAAATTCCTAATTTGAATTCCTCTTTATAAAAACTTCCTTCAAGAGGACTTTAAGGAAAGGATAATCTTTCAACTCAATAATCTGACTTGTTTGATAATATTTATCTAGAGCTCGTAATATAGTGTCTTCATCCTGAATAAGATCAATGAAATGGGATAATTTCTGTTTGGCTAAGTAAGATTGACCTTTAAACACATAATAAACTGAATAGTGCGCAATTGGCTCCATGAGTACAGTAAATTGGCTGAATTTTACACGATCAAGACCCTGTGAAAGAAATTCATTACTAAACGATGTAATCGCGCTTAAAAAACTCCCGAATAATTCATTATCTCGTTCCCATTCCTCTGTAAAAGGATAGGAAAATAATAGAACACCACCTTCGGCAATGATTAGGAGGAGTACTGGAACCTCGTCCATAATTTTTGGCGGTTCTACCGTACGTTTTTCTAATAATCGTTCAACAACCTCATCTAGAGAAGATAATTCTACTCGTTTGGATACGGGTGCATCCTCCTCTTTAAATTGTTCCCATTTTGATAATTGATTGAGTAAGATATCGTGTTCACCTGATATTTTCTGAGCTAATATACCTAGACCATGCTCATCAGCAATTACTTGGGCTTGTGCTAAGAACCTTCTAGCTTCTCCCATATTCATTTGAATTAGAGCTAATTTAGCTTGTAGAATTTTTGCTTCAGATAAGCGCCAGTATGAACCTTGATCTTCAGCAGTTTTACTAAATCGAGCAATAAGTGGGTTCAGTTCATCTAAAATATTTAAATCATTAGTTCTACGTAATTCCATTAGTAGTAAATCACACAAATGAGTTATTCCAGTAATAATATAATGAACTTCTGGATTTTTTTTACTGATAAAATCTTTAAGAATCATTTCAGCTTTGAAGTGATCGCGGAGATTAGAACTAGCCTTCAATACTATGCCCTCTGAAAGTTGATACATTCTTTCTACGTCTTTAATTGCTACTTCATCAATAAATGATTTAAAATTTAGTAGATAATTTTTTGCTTCTTCATAAGAATCCATAAGCGTAGAAATCCTAATTAAATCAAAATAGATATAGGGTATGCTTAAAATTAACCAATATTCCTCAGAAAAAATTAGTGCTTTTTTATAATATTCCAAAGCTTTATCTAATTCACCTTTCAGACGATTATTATACCCTATATTACTTATTGCAAGGCAGATCCAGAATGGATTATTTATTTCTTCAGAAATTGTTTTTAATTGTTCAGAATATTCTAATGCTTGATCTAATTCACCTTTAGCTAAAAAAATAGCTGTTAAACGTGATAAAGCCCAAGCTTTATCTCTTTTTCGAATTCTGTTCAATTTTAGACTCTTTTGGGCGTATTTTAAAGATTTGCTTAAATCTCCTTTGTTAAAGCAAATATTTGAATTTATTAGAAGAGCAAAAGCTATTTCTGCTTTATTACCAAGCGTTTCATATATGGTTAAACTTCTATTATAAAAATTAAGAGCTTTCTCATAATCATACTCGAAAAAAAAACTAACTGCACCTCTAGTCCTGTGTAAAAGTGCCTCCCTCTTTAGTTTTTCATTGGGAGAAACGTCATTAAACGATAAATATATATTTTCCAATTGATTCAATATTTGAGATAATTCATGTTCTCTAAGTAAACGCGGATACCTTACTTTAAGAGACAAAGAATCAAAAGTTTGCAATTTATTATTCCTATTTTTGCTAAGTTGAAATGCGCGTTCAAGGATCCTCATCCCCTTTAGATATTGATGAAGGATAAGATGAAGTTCACCTTTAATAAGTAAGCATTCTATTAGATCTTCGGTAGTAATACCTTCATATTTCTCATATTTATTCAAAATCTGGAGGGTTTCTTGATATTTATCTTCATCAAGAAGTTGCCGGGCAAGTTTTAATTCATCGGGAGGTATGTAAGACATTTTACCTTATCTGAAAATTTTTTTATAGATAAATTAGGTAAATATTAATTTATTTTAAAAAGAAAAAAAGGGATTAGAAATTAGACTTTTAGCGATTTATCACTTAGTATTTCAACCTTTATTTTAGGATCCTTCTTGTTTAGAAGTTCTTTAAACTTATTTAAATCTTTATCCCAATTATGCATCGGTACTGCAAATTCAGGTTGAATATCCACAGCACAATCTGTAGCCTCATCAAAATCCATAGTATAAGTCCCTCCACAAGGAAGTAATGCAACAGTAATGTTTTTATCTGCTAATTCTTTCATTTCAGGGATTCTTTCAGTGTCACCTGCATGATAAACACTTTTACC
>JBHLOJ010000161.1:0-5500 GCA_048940605.1 Promethearchaeota archaeon | reverse complement strand
AGGACTCTTGAGAACTTCAAATTTTTAGCTGACAATTATTTTGGAACGAGAGGTGAAGATATGCCAGAAATGAGTGCATGTACACTAATGGTTCCAGGGTATACGACTCATGAGGAAGTTGAATTACTCGCAAAATACATCAAATCAATTAATGAAAATATTCCTTATAGCTTATTAATTTTCCATGGGGATTATCAGATGAGAGATTTAGGGATTACACCAAGAAAACAGGCTTTAAAGAGCTTAGAAATCGCAAAAAAATATTTAAAGAGAGTAAATTTGGGAAATAAATTTCTATTAGGATTTTCATAATTGTATTCAAAACTAGCATAATAATTAAAAATGTAATTGCCTTAAGATCTATCTTGAAAATATGATGAAGAAAAAAAGTCAAAATATTTTGTTTCTTCTTCTGGGCTTCCTTTTTATATCAATCGCTATCTTCCCAACTATATATTTTCATATTATTTATCTCAACAAAAGTAATAGTTATGATTACTACTTTTTTAGATGCTATACATTTTATGATTTAATTTTTTTTACATTTATATTCTTTCTTCTAGGCTTCATCTTTATTATTCCTGGGTTAAACTTGTTCCTACATACTAAATTAATAAAACCATTCTCTTTTAACCGATGTTGTTATATTCTTGTATTAGTGTCATTAATTGAATTCTTTTTAATGAATTTTCTTTTCCCGCATGGGTTCACGACAGTATCCCTTCCAACTTAGTTTTCTAAGTTTATAAGAAGTTTTTAAAATATTGTGGATATTTTGTCGCAATACCCTTTAAAAAATAAGATAATAAAATTTATTTAATAGAAATAATTTATAGAATAGAAAGAATATACGTATAAACGTAAATTTTAATTATATTTGTCGGTGAGTGGAACATACAAAAAGCACGCATACGGTTATCATCTACGCAATTAGATGCATTAAAATCAGTATGCGATCAAGTTCAGGCTGTTTGTACTTCTCAAGGAATTAGAAAAAATGGACCAATCCCGCTCCCAACAAAAAGACTCCGTGTACCTATAATGAAAGCTCCAAGTGGTCAAGGAACATCAACTTGGGCTAAGTTTGAGATGCGTATTCATAAACGACTTTTTGAAATTATCGCCAATGAGCGAAGTATGCATCTTATTATGAAAATTCAGATCCCTGAATCGGTACTCGTAGAAATTGAGTTAATGTGATTTAGTTCTTCTTATTTATTTATAATTCTTCTTCTTTGATTTGTATAGGTTCATTAGCTAATTTTGCTTTTTTATCCACTTCGATTTTATCAACATAATACACAATTCCCAAAATTTCTGATCCTCTACCAATTTTTATATCTTTACCTTTAATATCTCCCTCTACATGTGTTTTATTAATATCGACAATGTTTTTAGCTAATATACTTCCATGAATTCTATAATGCTGTTTTTTTCTAACACCTTCAGAAGCACCCAGAAGAACATTTTCGGCTATGGCATTACCCTCTATTTTAGTAGATCCATCAATCTTAATGCTTTTCTGAGCAGAAATATTTCCATTTATACTTGAAGCTCCAGAAATTTCAATTCCTTCATCAACCGTTGCAAAATGCCCTACTTTAAACGAACCTGAAGCTACTAAAGCCCCCTGAATCCTCACAAGATTACCTATTTGTGTTGAACCTGAAAAGTCAGCACTTCCTTCTCCGCGAACGAATCCTGCAATATTTAATGAACCTGAACTGCTTATCTCTCCATGTACAGTTAGATTACCTGATCCTTTTAAAGTTCCGGAAGATGTAAGTCCTTCACATTCTAAATCACCATTAATTCCACCAGAACCTGAGATTCGTATAGATTTTTTAACTTTTCCACCCGAAATTTTAGCAGATCCAGTAACACTTATATGTTCTTCATACTCCATCAAATCTCCTGAACTACTTACTATCGCTCTCTTCTCCTCTTCTTTAACAGTTTCATTCTTATTTTTTTCCACCTTAATTCACAACCAATATAATGATTACAGTTATATAAAACCAAATTTAATAAAACTTTTACTCATTTTCTTAGTTGGGAAAAAAAGAAAAAAGTTCAATTAATCAGATTTAAATCAATAAATTACTATGATTTTATTAAATAATTAGAAAACTTCTTTAAAGGAGTGTATTTTATTGGTAGATTCCCATACCAAGACGTTTTATGGTCAAAAATCAAGTTTAACAGTTTCTAGCCCTGCAAGAACTGTTCCTTATATTTTTTTAAGTTGTATACATAGAAAAGATGATGGAACTTGGGAAAATACAAGTAAAGGTGAAGGAAAGACTGTCAAGCTATCAATTGAAGAAATAATCTGTATTTTAGAAGTTTTGAACAGAAAAAGTGCTGTTTGGAGAGGCTTTCATGTTTTTAAAGATCGTAAAACAGAGATATATGTAGGATGGGAAGATGAAAGTCGTCAAGCATTAAGAATAAAGATTGGAGATTATGAGAAGAAAATTATATCCCCGAATTTAAATCTCCTCACATTAATGTTTGAGCATATACTGAACGAGAAAGTAGAGTTTGCTACTAGTGGAACATTTAAGTCAAAAGATAAGGAAGAATCTGTTGATCAAGAAGCTGAATATAGTGTTTTTGCAGAGCATATCACTGCTAGAGATGGGTTGCACATTGTTGAAACTACTGAATACGATACTTCTATTGATAGAGTTGATATTAAAGCAAGTATAAAAGTTGAAAGCCCTAAAGCATTGCTTATCGTCTTAGAATCGGGCAAAGAGTACTGGATCCCTAAAAGTACTGTACACAATGATTATAATGTGGCCAGTAAAGATCTACAGAAATTTACTGTGGATAAATGGATCATTGAGAAGAATAAAATCTTAAAATAATTAAGAATATAAAAGCTTATTTCTAAAGAAAGAATATAAGTATTCTATTCTATTCTTAAGATCTTCAAATTAGATTTGATTACTCATGGAACTTAGTATTAATTTCTTAAAACAAGTTGCGTTAGATATTTATGATGTAGTAAATCCACTTTTGGGCACAAAAGCAGCCGCTAAAAAATCAAAAAGAGGAGCTGGTGGAGATATCTCAATGTATCTCGATATCGTCGCAGAAAATGCAATTATTGATTCTCTAGAAAAGAAAAATGTGCCTTTATTATTAATTAGTGAAGAAATAGGAGAAAAATATATTGGTGATGAAGAAGAAGCTAAAAAAGGAAGAATTAAAATAATTGTCGATCCAATAGATGGGTCGAATAATGCTGTAAAAGGAATTCCTTATTGCTCCGTTTCCATAGCTTACGCTGTAGGTGATGCTATGACAGATATTGAAAAAGCTGTAGTTCTCAATCTAAATACGAAAGATATCTACTGGGCAGAAAAAGGAAAAGGAGCCTATCTCAATGGCAATAAAATTCATGTTTCTGGCCTAGATATGTCGCAGAAATGCTTTTTTGAGCTTAATCTTCCAATGAATAATTTGATGATAAATTTACAGAAATTAGAACCTTTAATCAGAAAATTCTATAGAATCAGAATATTAGGAAGTAGTGCTCTATCTTTATGCCAGATCGCAAATGGAAGTATAGAAGCATTTATTAATTTGAGAGAAAGCAACCGATTAGTAGATGTGGCCGCAGGAATATTAATTTTAAAGGAAGCAGGTGGTAAAATCTTTTCTTTGGATGGAAAGGAAATTGAAAAGAACTTATCAATAGAAGTAAAATTCCCATTTATTGCATGTAATATTGAATTAGAATCATTCCTAAAAAAAATTATTTGATAATAAAATAAAACCAAGAGTAAAAACAATTAATCTGGGACTTTAATTGGGTATTTCCCATACTTTCTTCTAATATTTTGCATTGCTTCAAACCTATCAATAGTCACAGCGGGATTAATACTGTGACCTGAGCTAAAAATGTAACCCCCTCCTGGTGCCAATTCTCTAATCAATTGCTTTGCATACTCCTCAATCTCAGAAATTTCTCCTATGGCTAGCATGATCGGACTTAAATTCCCCGCAAAAGTAATTTTTTCCCCATATTTCTCATTTAATTTGAAAATATCATACTCTGGATTGGCAGTTGTTGATTCAACAGGGTTAATTGCATCAACCCCACAATTAATAATATCTTCAAAAATTTCTGTTAGATCACCATCAGAATGCAATAATATCTTACAATCTCGTTTATGTGCTGCGTTACATATTTTTGTTAACCATGGAAATATAAATTTTTGGTATAACCTAGGGTGCATAAACAAACCGTTTTTAAAGCCATAATCATCCCATAACAATACCATCTGAGCATTATTTTCGGCTAAAATTTTCACTATTTCAAGAGTGAATTTACCTCGATCATCAAACACTCTTTTTATTTGTTTTTCCCTACCTAGAATTCTCGAGAAAAGTTCTATTCCGAATCCTTCCCAAGTACATTCCATTAAAGAACCCGTTGCAGGAATGGAAAAAACCTCATCATTCAACTCCTTTTGAACTTTTCTTCCTGTTTGAAATTGTACTAATCGTGCATTTAAATTTGGATCAGGTTGTTCCCAGCTTTCATAATCTTCAAAACCTTTAAAATAACCTCCATGGTATGCTAAAATCTGGGTGCCATCTTTAAATTGCTCAAATTTCATATGTCTTCCGTATTCATCAATGAATCCTTCATTTCTACTAAGGAATTTTCGAGGAAATAAACTTACAAAGCTTAATACTAAATCAATGCCTACTTTCCGACAAAAATCATAAGATAATTTGTAACCTCCTGCTCCTTTTGGATCGATTCCATAATGCTTCATAATTGTATTGTTTGTAAAAGCACTTTCAAAGGCAGGAACTCGATCAGGTTCTTCATGGTTTACAGCTTTCAGTACTCTTTCAGGAGCCTTCATTATCCCCAAATTTTAATGAAAAAACTATAATTAATATAAGATTAACATTATTCTTCTTAAATAATAAATTCTCTTAAAAATAGGTATATCTCTGTGACTAGTTTTAAAAGATTAAATAGAAGTTTCTTTGAAAGAAAAACCGAAATAGTAGCGCGAGATCTATTAGGGAAATATTTAATAAGAGAAATTGAGAAAAAGAAGATAATTGGAAAAATAGTCGAAGTGGAAGCATATCTCGGTCCTAAAGATAAAGCTTGCCATTCTTACAATTATAAAAAAACAGAAAAGACACAAATAATGTACGAAAAACCTGGTACTCTTTATGTTTACTTCATATATGGTATGTATTTCTGTCTTAATGTAATTACAGAACCAGAGGAGATACCCTGCGCAGTTTTGATAAGAGAATTGTATCCTATTGATGGCATTAAATTAATGATTAAAAATCGAAATGTAAAGTCAGGTAAAAACTTTAGAAATTTAATCGATGGACCCGGAAAACTATGTATGGCATTTAATATAACAAAAGAAGAATTCAATGGAATAGACTCCTGTTCTATTAGTTCAAGACTATATTTTACTCAAGGTGAAAAGATAGATCAGAAAAATAT
>JBHLOJ010000160.1:0-5606 GCA_048940605.1 Promethearchaeota archaeon | reverse complement strand
TAAGCCAAGTAGATTAGCTGCGGAGCTTCAGACAGTTAGAAATTTTATCAAATCAAAATTATCAATCGATATGAAAGATAGAATTTCAATATTAATATTTGGGGGTACAACAAAACGATTAATAGATTTTACATCTAACGCTGATAAATTAATTTCTTCTTTAAAGAGAATTCAGATTTCTGGTAAGGGTAAATTGTATCAGGGGATTGCTTTTGCCTTACAAGTCCTAGTCGAAGAAATGCGTAAAATCGGCGGAAAGACTTCTCGAATTCTCATTATGACTGATAGCAAATTCGAAGATGATGTGAATAGGTTAGAAAAAATAATAAATATTGCTAAAGGATTAGGAGTTTATATAGATACTTGTCAAATAGGTGGAATTCAACAACATGGAAAATTATCACTGAAAAGAATTACTCAACTAACAAGAGGAGAGTATGAACACTTTACTAATTCTAAAGAACTATCAGAAGGTATTAAATTATTTGCTTCGAAAAAAGACGTAAGAGAAACTTCTGACTATTTCTCTCCAGAAAAAAAGGAAGATTTGGCACCTTTAGTTAGTGAAATTGCATTACCATTGAGAAAACCTAGTGTATTAGAAATTAAATTATTAGTTAGCGGAAAAAATAAAAATCTTGAAAAATGCCATATTTGTCATTCTGCTAAAGCTCCTGTTACGGGATCTGAATTTTATAGTGAAGCAAGATATTGTCCTTCATGTGATAGGGCTATGCATTTATCATGTGCTGCTATGTGGGCTAAAAAAACGGAGCATAAGGAAAACATATTTCGGTGTCCGTTTTGTTTCTTTTTGCTAGAATTACCCAGATCAGCATTAAAGTTTGTTAAAGACAGAGATGAAGAATTTAAAGAAATAAGAATATTAGAAGAAGAACAAGGAAAAGAAGCTAAAATGATTCGTATCCCTGATAATGAAATTGATCAGATTGATGCTTCATGTTCATATTGTCATAATATTTTCCTAGGGGATTATCAGGTTTTCCAATGCGATAAATGTGGGTCTTATTACCATCAACCATGTCTTGAAAAGATGAAAAATGAAATTAAAGCTTGCAGATACTGTGGAGCTAGAATTGTAGTTGATTAAGTTTTTGTTAAGAACATAAAATTTTCTCGTTAGGATTAAAATATTTAAGCTACTATTCGTTCTTTATATAAACAAGTGTAATCAGGTGATTAGATTAGCGAATAATTCAAATGGTAAATGGGTTGTAACTTCTGCATGGCCCTATGTAAATGCTACACCTCATTTGGGTAATCTAATAGGAAGTACCTTATCAGCAGATGTATTTGCAAGGTTCTTGAGAATGAAAGGAGAAGAAGTGGTTTTTGTTTCAGGATCGGACTCTCACGGAACACCCATTTCGGTGGAAGCAAAAAAATTAAAGGTACCTGCTAAGGAATTAGCGTTTAAATATCATAAGATCATTAAAGACCTTCATGAAAAGTGGCAGATATCTTTTGATAACTATACAATAACTCATAATCCAACTCATATTGAATATGTAAAAAATATGTATTTAGATATCCAGAAAAATGGTTATATTTCTGAAAAAGAAATTGAGTCACTCTATTGTGAAAATGATGATTTGTTTTTACCAGATAGATTTGTTGAAGGGACTTGTCCTAATTGTAAAGAAGAAGATGCTAGAGGAGATCAATGTGATAATTGCCAAAAAATACTAACACCTTTAGAACTGATAAATCCTAGATGTGCAATATGTGGAAACTCCCCTGTGGTTAGAAAAACAAAACATTGGTATTTGAATTTGCCTAAATTACAGGATCGATTAAGGAAAGTGATTGATGAAAATGACATCATTCCTCCTAATGCTCGAAACATGTGCTTAAATAGTATTAAAGAAGGGTTACCAGAACGGGCAATTACACGAGATCTTGAATGGGGAATTCCTGCGCCTTTCAAAGGGGCCGAAAATAAGACGATTTATGTATGGTTTGAAGCGGTATTAGGATATATTACTGCAGTGAAAGAATGGGCAGAGAAGTTGATTAAGAAACCGGATAAATTTAGTTCTTTTTGGAATGATCCTAATACGAAAACAGTCTATTTTATAGGGAAAGATAACATAATATTCCACTTAATTGTGTTTCCTGGATTAATAATAGCATACAATGAAGATAAGAAAGAGAGTGAAAAACTGGTGCTGCCATATAACGTATCCTCAACAGAATGGTTATTATATGAAAATCAGAAACTATCAAAATCTAAAGGAATTGGAATTTGGATTGATGAAGCATTAGAATTAGCCCCACTTGATTACTGGAGATTTAATTTACTATATAATAGACCAGAAACGAGTGACACCTCTTTCCTATGGTCAGAATTTGGAAATAATATAAAAACTCTTAATGATAACATTGGTAATTTTATTCATCGAACTTTAAGTTTCATAGAAAAGCAATTTGGAAGTAAAATCCCAGAAAAAGTAGATAATGATGAAATTGATATAAAATTTTTAGAAAGAATAAACAATATTGGTCAAGAAATAGGAGAAAGCTTAATAAATTTTAAATTAAGAAAAGCATTAAGAGATATTGTAAATTTTGGAAAAGAGGGGAACATATATCTTAATGAAAAAGCCCCATGGCATATAATTAAGAAAGATAAAAAAGCAGCGGGACATGTGTTTAATATATGTACTCAAGCAGTATACGCTTTAGCAGTTTTATTAGGACCATTCATACCAGGAACTTCCGAAAGTATTTTATCTTATTTAAACGCCTCAAAGTTAGAAGATGTGAAATGGGATAGCATTAATGAAAATTCTATAAAACCAGGACAAAATATCAAGAAACCTAAACCTCTTTTTCAAAAATTGGAAATTGAAGAAATTAAAAGTGAATATGAAAAATTAAAAGAAAAGTCAAAAGAAGGTGGTAAAGAACTGATTTCTTATGAAGATTTTCAAAAATTAGATATCCGTGTAGCTTTAGTAGAAAAAGTTGAAAAAGTTCCTAAAGCAGATAAACTATATAAATTATCAATAGATTTAGGAACTGAAAAAAGAACTATAGTTGCAGGTATAGCTGAGTTTTATAAAGCCAATGAATTAGAAGGTAAAAAAATTATTGTTTTAACTAATCTTGAACCTCGAAAATTACGGGGAATCACAAGTGAGGGGATGCTCTTAGCTGCAGATTTTGAAAATAAAGTTTCTATTTTAGTTCCTGATAAAGATATACCCATTGGAGCAAATATTAGATAATCTACAATTTAAGAGAAAATAGAGGATTTAAACGAGCGATAATATCTCCAAGGTCTAACTGAAGAGTTTTTAGAATTATATCACGTCCTCTATATTCATATTGTAATTCACCAACATTTCTTACAATTTTTAACCTACTTATATTTGTTTTTAGGGAAGTGACAAAATATCTTTGATCCTTATATTCTAGGATATCTAATACATCTTCGATGTCAGTAAGACTATAGCCACCTCCATGTGGAAGAATACAAGCATTAGTTAACAATTCTAGAAGTTCAAATTGTTCGGCTCTAGCAAACAGATTATTATTTTTTAAAGTTGTAAGAGATAAGTTTTTTTTTCCTTTAAACAAATATGCGGCAATATCAGCTCTTAATGTTGTTGGAAAAATATCCGAATTAACAAGTTTGCAATTAGTATCAGTACAATTACTTCCTAAATACATATTATTGTAATCTTTAAGAAACTGGTGTGATTGGTTACATATTACAGTGTATCCATAATCAAATAAATTGTCTGCAATTAATTCTCTTTTCAAATTAGAGAATTTTAAAGCTTTTTCGTGAAGTTTGAGATAAGATTTAGCATCGGAATCTAATAAAATATAATGTTTTCCAAATTTAGTCTCCTCTTCAATTGCAAGCTCTTTCAACGCTTTTGATTTATCAATATAAAGACCAATATCATCTTTAACATCTCTATACTCTGGAGCACTCCCATGAATTAAAAAAACATAGGGAGGAAGAGTTGTATCAGTTAAGTTTTTTGTTTCAAAACAATTGATGAAATGATTGGAGATATCATAATCCCAGTTTACTAAAACATCGTTGTAATATAACTCATCAGATTTGATTCGATCTATTTTCTTAATTAGATTGTAAGGATCCGGTAATTCATCTAAACCACCTACCAAAATTCCACAACAATTAGGTTTTGTATTTAAAAATACTATTTTTTCTTTCCCATTTCCCCAATTTAATCGACCACCATATCCTAATCCCGAATTCCATCTAAATTTATTCCTCGAAATAGTTTCATCTGGCGAAGAAATAAATGTTGCTTTAGGTTCAAATCCATACTTTTCTTGTATAAGATGAAATGAAGCTAAGCCATACTGCATGTTTGCTTTACATAATTTAGAAGCTCCATCATTTAAACCCGTAGAAAACATAAATTGATTCGCTCTTTCTAATAACTCTGACTTTGTTAATTCAGAAATTTTCTGATATAAAGCTGAGGAGCGCATTTTATTGAGAATTTTTGGGTTATTTGAGAATTTCTTTGTATATTACTACCAATATATTAGAAAAGAATCCCTTTTATAATTTTACCACAATCCAATACTAGAACAAATATTCACGTCACCAAAAATTCATAAGATTATCGTTTATTATCAGGAATTTTAATCTATTTTAATTTTTCAACTAAAACTTAAAATAAAACTTAAAACCGCATGAATTTTATAATTACTTAGATTAAACCTTAATATTGGTAATCATTTTGCTTAAAAGTATTAAGAATTTTCTCTTAAGTTTAAACCCAGATATAATAGTTCAAGCTCCCTCACGTATTAATTTGATCAATCCTTTAGATGCAGTTGAAGCCGATTTTTGGATGCCCTCAGTAGCTATAAACGGTTTAAAGAATCCTCTTTCTGTTTTTTTATATATCAAAGCAATTGAAGGAGAGAGTCGATTAAAAGTATTTACTGTGATGAAATCCAAAGATCAATTTCTTATTGAGCTAAAAAATGAAGAATTACTTTCTATAAAAAAAAACCAGATCAAAATTAAGCTCAACGGAGAGAATAAACTAATTTATGCTACTATTTACAGATTATGTAAAATGTATTCTTATTTTGAGAGCTCACTTTTAAATTCAAATATTGAAATTGGCTTAATTTCAACAATACCAGAAAAAAGTGGCCTTGGAGGGAGCGCTGCTATAATTATTGCTTTGCTCTATGGATTAACAAAATTCTTTGATTTATATAATAACATTCGAGTGTTAAAAGAGAATGAATTACCAATCAATAGAGACATTATAGCAGAAATTGCAACAAAAATTGAGGATGAAGACTTAAAAATAACTGCTGGTTATGCAGATAGATATGTAATAAGTAGAGGAGGCTTATGTTTTTGTTCTTATCAAGGAAAACTATATCATAAAGCCTTATCAGAAGAACCATTAGCTATCTATGATAGAATTGATGATATTTATGAGTTAAATAATATCCCTATAATTATATGTTATTCTGGAGTACCTCATGAAAGTGGGGATGTACATGGAAAATTAAGGAAAATTTACCTGCAGGACGATCCCTTTTTCGTGAATAGTTATAAAAAAATATCTGAA
>JBHLOJ010000048.1:0-24475 GCA_048940605.1 Promethearchaeota archaeon | reverse complement strand
AAACTATTTGGAATTGAAATGGATTCATCTAGTCATCTTAACGACGCGTGGTGCGATGTTGAATTCATTAAATTTGGCAGAAAAAATCTAATTGGTCAAGGAGCTAGTATCATGTCATCAATGGTGGTAGGAAAATACTTAATTATAAAAAAAGTAGTTTGTGATGACTATATAATGGTTGGTGGGCTTTCAACTATAGCACCAGGAACAATAATGGGAAAAGAATCAGTGATAGGGGCATTGTCTTCGACGACAGTGAATCAAATTCTAGAACCACTTTGGGTTTATTTTGGTTTCCCCGCAATTAAATTGAAAGAAAATAAATATGCGGAAGAAAGGAGGGATGTCATATTGAAACGTGATGTGGATGGAGCAACGAAATTTGAAATGGAACATGAAGTAAATATAGATGAAGATAAAAAAAAATTAATTAATGTTGAAAAAAAGGTAGAAAAATCATGAGTGTACCTAATACAATGCGTGTGGGACCTTTTACTCCGACGATTCTAGCGCGAAAAAGATATTTGATCTTTTACTTTTTTCTAATTTGGGCGAGCATAATTCCACTTCTCTTAGAATTTTGGATTTATTGGCAATTATTTTGGAGTTATTCGAGACCCGTCCATTTCTATACATATCTTCCGCTTCTGGCTTTTGCAATGTATGTAACAATTGTCTTTGCAGCAATATTTTTTACAAAAATTTTATTACTCATAATTAACGCCATCCATAAACCAAGAGAAGGAGTTTTTTTAAGGATTCCAGCAGATAAAGATTATCGTTATTGGAGTCTTCGTAATACAATTAAGAGATGGCCTGTATGGCTTGCTCATAGATTCCCCTTTCCTGGAATATTAGATAATATTTGTTTTAAAATGTTCGGTGTGAAAACAAAAATCTCTAATTCTTTATTCGAAGGATGGGTAGATACAGAGTTTATAGATTTTGGCAAAAACGTGGTAGTTGGACAAGGTGCGATTGTCCAATCTGCGGTAATCATTGGAAATTTATTAATCATTAGAAAAACTGTAATTGAAGAAGGAGTTAGAATTGGTTCTCACTCAATTATAATGCCGGGAACTCATATAGGGTACAATTGTATCTTAGCTGCGAATTCAGTTACAACAGTAGGTCAAGAATTAGAAAAAGGTTGGATTTATGTTGGGATTCCAGCGAAAAAGTTTAAGAAAAATTATTTTTTCGAAGATGGTCTTGAAGAAAAATTGGGTCATGTAGAAGATGTAGAGGCATTACGAAAAAGATATGAGGAGATCTATACAAAAAGATATGATGAATTAACATATAAAGAGCGTAAAGAACTTAAGAAAGAAAAGAAAGAAGAAGAGAAGAAACGATTCGACCTTGAGGAATATGATGATTTTGACGATGGTTTTAATATTTAATAAATAATTTTTAAGATTTTAAGAGACCTCTGGTTTTAAAATTTAAATTTTTTTTTCAGAATTCTCTTATAGACTACTTTTGTCAGAGGTATATATCTTGATTCCTTCGGGATCAATAAAAATAATGGATCATCAATAATTTCAGGATTGAATCCTTCTTCTTTGAGTTTTAATTTTTTGAATTTGAAACTATGAGTAGTTGTAAGATTTGTTTTGAATCGAAGAAAAATTGGTATCGCATAAGGGGCAAGATTTTCTGCTAAAATTTTGACCAACTTTTTAAAATTAAACTCTATGGCATTAGAATTTGGAACTATTGCAGCCATTCCCGCGCGTCCATCCGTATTTGGGATTTTAACTCCGTACACAGAAGATATTGAAATTTGGTCAAATATATTGAGCACCTCTTCGACTTCAGACGTAGAAACGTTGTGTCCTTTCCAACGGAAAGTGTCTCCTAGACGATCTACAAATTGAGCATGATTACAACCTTGATCCAGCATTAAATCTCCTGTATTAAACCAAACATCCCCCTCTTTAAATAAACTACGAATTAGTTTTGCTTCAGTTGCTTTCTCATCAGTGTACCCTCTAAATTTACTAGTCTCCGTACTTTCAAACATAAGTAAGCCAACCTCTCCAGGATGAACTTTCTTAGCATATCCTCTCTGGTTTCTGACTATTTTCTCCTCTTCATAATCGTATTGTACAATTGCATGTCCTCCAAGTGATAAACCGCAAGTATAATCAAAATTTAATAGATTAGCAAATCCTCCATTTCCTTCTGATGATCCATAAAACTCTCCTATAACGGGGATATCAAATCTTTTTTTAAAATTCACCCAAATTTCTGGTCGAAGACCATTACCAATCACCACTCGCACAGGATTGTTTGAATCATCATCATTAGGAGGCTGATTCATTAAATAACGGCATATTTCTCCAACATAATTAAAACCAGTAGCGTTAAATTTACGTATATCATCCCAAAAATGGCTGACGCTGAATTTTCGAGCTAACGCTAAAGCACCTCCATTAACAAGGATGGATGACCAACCAGTCATTAGTGCGGTTCCATGAAAGAAAGGGAGTGGGATATAAATAGTATCGTCTGGAGTAAATTGTGCTATTAATTTCCCAAACGCATACCCTGGTCCAATTACACGGGAATGTGTTAATAATGCTGCTTTAGGTAATCCAGTTGTACCGGAAGTAAATATATAAGCAATAACATCTTCAGGTTTTACATCAATTGTAGTGTTTGGATTGCTCGTAGGAAAATTTTGTACAGTTTGAGGAAGATCTATAAAATCTTCAGGGAGTTTCATTTCTCCACTATCATGTACAAAACAGAGTTGATTTACAGTAGTTAAATTGACATTAGGTTTAACCCTATTAAACGCATCATAACATTCCTCACCTACTATAATTATTTTTCCGGGGGTAAGATTTAAACTATATATAAGGGTTTTTTTGCGTAAATCAGTATTGATTAATGAAGATATTGCTCCGATTTTGGCATTTGCGGAATAAATAACTAAAAACTCTATTCGATTTTTTATTAAAACTTTTACTATATCCCCTTTTTTCAAGCCTAAAGAGATAAAATAATTCGCATATTGGTTAACCATATCATTAAATTCTTTATAATTTAGAATGGTACTTTCAAATTTAATAGCAGGATTATCAGGATATTTTTGTGCATTTTCTTCAAGAATCAATCCCCATGAAAGTCCATTTTCTGCTGATAACTTTACAAGTTCTAAAAGGAGTGGTCCGTATTTTTTAGCCCACTCTTGAAGTCTTTTATTAAACTCTTGAACGTCAATTAGATTTGATTCCTCTGGTTTTGATATTTCTGACATGTTATAACCTTATTCAGTATTAAAATGTATACAAATATGTACATAGTATCTAAAAAAATTGCAATAGAGATATTAGATTTCTTCTGATTATAAATCTTCCAGTTTTACTATCACTTTAACCTTTTTTTTTTATTCTGAAAGTATTAAACGAATATAGAATTAAAGGGTACAATATTAATCCTTTTTACAATAATTAACTTATGAGAGATATCAGTATACAAAATTTTGTTATTTAAAACGAATATTTATCGTTCTATCTGAAGAGTTAGTTTAAATACCAGCACCATCTATATAATTTTATAGAGAACTATTAATTCTACTCATAGAGTTTTAATGATGGCGAAAAAAGCGGGAATAATAATTATTATAATGATTGTGTTAGGTATAACTCTTATTATAACTATCCCTGTATTTATCATATCAACTAATCTCTCAGCTTATGGCAAAATTGATGAGTCAATTCCATTTTACTATAATGCTAGTAATAGTTCCTTAATGGAAAGTTTGAATATTAATGTTGATGTAGGGGAGATTGATATAAAATATATTAATGAACCAGTTGATTATTGTGTGAAAGTAGAAATAGATATTGAGATGGGTGGTTTAGGTTTAGCTGGTAAAACATATTTAGATTACTTCAATATTGTTTGGCAAAATACAAGTAGTCTTATAAACTTAACCATGGAATTAAATGCAAGTCTAAATCTTATTGAAGTATTATCCCTAATAAAAAAGGTAAGCATAACTATATATCTTAAAGCAGATTTAATTTGCGATATTAGAGTAAACGTTAATATTGAGGGCGCTGTTAAGATAACAGTATTATCATTCCATTCTATTGGGAATATAATAACTAACGTTACGAAAGGAGATATTCAATATAATTTTATTTACTGTATTCTAGAAGGAAATATTACTGGAATTATCCAAAACACAGGGGATATAAAAATTAAGAGCTATGGCGTAGAATACACGCAAAATAGCATGTGGTCTCTTTATACTAAGAATGGCGATATCCTTATTGAAATTGATCAAGATAAACCTACGTATGCTAATATAACTGGTACTATCACAACCCGCACTGGTAATTATCTATTTGTTTATAGAGACAATAATGCTAATGTTGGTGCATACTTTATATTACATTTACACCCAGATGATTATGCTATTAATCAAAAAATAAATGAGATTGTAGGTTTTGCATATTATGTATCAGCTGTAAACGGTACAGATGTCTATCATATAACTTCCAATGATTATCCCGCACAATATAATTACAATTGGATATTTAATTTTCCAATGGGAATATATGAAGAGTTAGAACTCCAAAACTTTTAACAAAGTCTCTGATTTTATTTGATTATACTTTTAAGAATAAAAGTCTTAAATATATCTTTAATAAATCTTAATTTTTCTAATTATAAGCTATGATGTATTAAATGAAGTAAAGATCTTTGTATACAGGATTAAAATGGTTAATCTCAAAACCTTTTAAATTCGATTGGTAAATTCTAAAACAATTTTTTACAATAAGATAACACATTGGGAAGACTTCTTCAATTAAATGTTTTTGAATTTGATAGTAATATTGTTCTCTTGCAACCTCATTAGTTTCTGATAAAGCCTCTTCCATCCATTGCTGAGCTAAAGTATCATTAACTTGACAATAATTCAGATCTAAAGCTTTATTTGAACATAAAATATTGATAATACTGCTAGGATCATTAAATCTTATAATATACCCCATATGTGAAAGTTCAATCATATTCAAGTGAAAATGAGAGATTTCATAATATTCTCCAAGAGTAAGTTCAACAGCTTCTACCTTTACTCCAATTTGCTTCAGATCTTTGCTTACAATATTTAAAAAAACAATACCATTTAGCATACCGCTTAAATATGAAAAATTATATGTAGCTAGAGGTGTTCCATCATCAACTAATTTCTCCCATTGATTACCTGCAGAAATGTTATCATCAGCTGTTAAAGCACCGGCTAGTCCATTCCAATTCACATCTTTTAAAGTTTGTCGTGCAATTGAAATATTATAATAAGGAACCTCAATACCGGTTGCGTTAGAGTATAAAATACCTTCTGGAATTGGAGATTTAAGTCTTACTCCATGACCACCTAGCCACTTATCTATATAACCTGAATAATTACAAGCATAAGATATCGCTTTTCTCATAGTTACATTAATTAATTCGTTGTTCATTACTAAATAATCAAAAAAGGTCGCTGAGGGGGGACCCTCTTCTACTATGATATCAGGATGATTCTTAAATGTGTTTAAGATATCATTATCATAAATTCCAAGGGAATCCAAAAAAGTAGCGTGAGCAAATATTTCATTATAACCACTGAGTATTGAAAGTTCTCCAGATAGCATTGCTTCAAATTTATCTTCAGCAGTCGCATAGTATTTAAAAATTAATTTATCAATCTTTGGTTTACCACCCCAATAATTAGGATTAGCAGAGAGTATTAAACTAGAATTTACATTCCAAACTTCATACAAAAAAGGACCAGTACCGATTAAATCTCCTGTATGTCCATTAATAAAGTCGTCTTTGGGAGTTGAAGTTGGCGAAACCATAAATGAGTTTGTAGAGGCTAATAATGCTGTGAGGGGGATATAAGGCTTGTTTAATATAAACTTTATAATATAATTATTAATAATTTCAGTCCGATTTATAATCCATGTCCCATCGGAAAATAACCAGAATTGTGTTGATGTATAATGCATTTTACCGTTTTCAATCAAAGTGCATAATCTTTCAATATTCCATTGAACTGCCGCTGCATTAAATAGAGTTCCGTCATGGAACTGAACATTTTGTCTTAGTTCAAAGATATATTCTGTAGCATTCTCATTCTTTGAATGATTTACAGCAAGGTTATGAATTATTTGGGATTGATGATTAGCCAAATCATGAGCAAATAATCCTTCAGCAACCTGATTAATTATCTCGTAATCATCTGGAACCCAGGTTTCAAGAGGATCAATCCCTACAGCTAAATCTGTATATGATATATATAAAATTTTTTTCTCTGGGAAAGAAGTAAGGAGGGTTATTCCACCAACGATCCCTGCTATTGCTATAAAAGCCCCTATCCCAAAAACTACAACTTGTTTTTTCTTTAATACTCCAGCTTTCTTTCTGGGCCTCTTTTCTGTTGATTCTTTATTCTCGGCACACATTTTAAATCGATTAGATATAATAATAATAATATAAAATTATAATTAGACAATTTCGTAATTAAGATTTTTGATCATTTACATAAATGAATTTCAATGAATATCGATAAAAAAAAAAGAAAAAAATAATAGAATAGAAGGATTAGATAGTGTCTAATCCCCCATTTTCTATTTATAAATATATGGAAATGAAAATATTATTAGTTAGAATATAGGAAAGGATCGAATAAGTTCTTTCTTCTGTTCCATAGCTTCTTGGATTTCTTGACCCGGCGAATTACCTTGCATATTATTCATACCAACAATGATATTGTTGGACCCAGCATTATCTGCTACATTTGTTTTTGTTGAGCCTCCAACAATTACACATTCGCTTGCCCCATACAAGAAAATAGGAGCCCAGGAGGCATCAATGTTTTGAACATTATTACCAAGCATCAAGTTATTATAGGGAAATAAACATCCAATTCCATAAGCTCCTGTACCATGAATTATATTGTTAGAGATAAATGTATCTCGCATTCCTTCTGTCCAAATTCCACCCCAGTTTGTATCATCTAAAACAATCTTATTATAGGAGACAACTGCTTCGAGTGATTTAGAAGGTAAATTATCCATTAAACCTATACCATCTGCAAGTAGTGAGACCTTTATAGTATTATGAGTTATTTTCCATTGGGAAGGAGAGGGGGGAACAATAATTCCTGCTTGCCATGCCCATATACCATATATAAAGGCTGTCTCAATGTCATTATAAGTAATTTCAAATTTTGAATTAATATTATCCATATTAATTATCCCAAAATTACCTCCCTTAATTGAATTTGATTTAATTTTCATTTCAACATTCATTAATCCGAATGCAGAAATACCTCCCCATATCGAATCAAAGTCGCATTTAGTAATAATATGTCTTCCAGTTCCGAAATGGTATTCAAATCCTACTCTAACATTAAAACCTTTTCCCAAAGGATTAACCAATGTACCTGCATGACCAATACATTTAATGTTTTCGATTTGGGAATTAATTTCTCCCGTTATTAAGATAATTGATACCAAATCGTATGAAGGATATTCTGGGTCCTCCCATGGTTCAGCTGGCATATAAGGTGTAATATCGAAAATTAAATTCGAGATGTAAACATCTCCCCCTGTAAATGTAAATAAATAAGGTCCATCAGGACCAACTACACCTTCTAATCCTTCGCCTAATCCTTTAAGGACATCAATTTTAGTATTGTCCTTGCCTGCTCCTTTAAAGGTACCATAGAAATTTTCGACTAAAATGGCGTTCGTATAAAATTGTCCAGAAGCTAGCTGAACGGTACTTCCTTGACCTGCTGCCTTGGCTGCCTCAAATGCTGCTTGGATATTTGCAGTATCATCACCACCTGATGGAGAAACGGTAAAAGTAGGCGAATTGGCGCGAACTAGTCCAAGAGTTAAAGTAACCATTCCAAATATCGTTACTAATGTAAAAATTCCAACTAATAGGCTTGATTTTGTTTTAATTTTCATTTTTCTTTAACCATTTTTTGATTATTTTTTTTTTAAATTGAGAATTCATTATAGCCACAATTCTGTGTTTAAAATTGGTGCCAACTAATATTTATCATACAAATCAATTTTTAGATTTAGCTTCGGAACTTAACTCAAAGTACGAACTTTATTAATACATTTTCCTTCTACCTTATTCGAAACTTCGTCCAAATTTCGAAGTTTAAAAAATCTTAAATAAAATGTTATAATGAGAAATGAAAAATTCGGAACTTTTAACCTTTCAATTAAACTATTTAAACTCGACTTTCATATTTATAATATAAGTATATTAACAAATCATAAATTTATAGGTAAAATTAAAAATTAAGATGTAGTAGGTGCTTTGAAAGAATCTCTGCGAAAAAGATAAATTATCCTCCACAAGAAATAATCAATCCATCCGGTATCGAAAAAAAAGACTTTGAATATATTATTCTGTGGATGTTAAATAATAATGATAAATGCAATTGGTCTGATTTTTTAGAGAAGCCGTTAGAGATCAGTTTAGCTACGTTATCTAAATATATGAATATCTTAAAGTCAAACGGTTATGTTGAGAAAAAAAGTAAAGGTATTTATGAGGTCACCTCTGAAGGTAGAAAACGATATATTGACTTGCGCTTCAAAGATTCATTTGAAAGAAAGTTAAGGTACCCTCCTGAAATAATTTTGAATAAAAGAAATTATGATCATATCATTCTCTGGATGCTTTATAATAATGATTATTGTAAATGGGCAGATTTCCTTGAGAAACCTCTCTCTATTAACCATCATTCCTTATCAAAAAATCTAAATCTTCTACTAGAAAAGGAATTTATAGATAGTGAGAACATGGAATACAAAATTACCAAATCAGGTGAAGCTCAATATAATCAAATGTTGAAAAAATATCATTTAGATTATCAAACAGTTTTAGAAGAAGAAATAGAAAAAATTGAAGATATAAAGGAAAAAGTAAAGAATTTTCTTAATAGGTATGAAATTGAAGATAATGAGGTAGAAATTATATTTTTAGATTTGAATAATCAATTAGATTACGCAAAAATTGAGAATGCACTCCCATCTAAAGAAGATTTTTATAAAATATTGTTATATCTTTCCATTAATCATCCAAGTAAATATCCAGAATTTATATCACCTAATAGTTTTTCGCTTAAATATGATATCAAACTTGCTACACTCAACTTTTTTGTGCAAAACATTACAGTAGAGGAATTATATCCCATAAAGTTCTTCAGATTAGGATTCAATGGGGATAAAACATATTATTTCCGTGAGGATGAGAAAATTGATAAAATATTGCATTTAATTGTGGATGAAAACATTATAAACTTCAGTTATCTTAATAAGCTACAACCAAATATTCCAAAGGAGGAAAAAGATTTACAAACAGTTGAATTGTTAGAAAATATTCTAAATGATATTTGTGACAAACTCTTTGATAGAAATATAAAACCATCTTTAAAAAAATTCATAATAGAATATCTTAACTTTTTACACTCAAAATTTCAAAAGGAATCTCATTCAGATAAATTAATTGATAAATTCAAAGGGCTAGCTTTCCAAAATTTAGTTAGTTTAAATTTGGATGATTTTGATAGGATTAAAAAAGAAAAAACCGTGCTAACCTCGATTTTAAGGGATTTTCCTAGATATACAGTTTTGGAAGAAATCAAAAAAAAAATGAAAAAATAATAATAAGATTTATTCGAGCTTTGTGAGAAGTTTCGAAGTTAAATCTAAAAATGATCTGCTGATATTATTTAATTATTAATGAGAAAAATGAAAATAAAATGAGATTATCAGTAGAAGATACAAGAACTGGTAAGCGATTAAAGCTAGATGTGAAAGAACACCACATAATAGAACGTATTATTGAGATCGTTATTAAACATATGGGCTTTATAAGCTCAGAGCAACGTTCTTATGCATTAGTATTTAAGGAGAAAGAATTACCGAATGACATTACTATTAAGGATGTGATTCATAAATTTGGTTTAAAAGAATATGACATTTTGATGCTATGGACAAAAGTAGTTGGGGGGTAATATTATAAATTTCTTTAGTCCTTAATAATAATTATATCATCATCCTCATCAACTACTCTATCTTTGTCATCTTCTACTTTTTCAAAATTTTTTTTAAGCTTTTCCATTGTATTATTTTTATAGAACTCAGCGGCTTCAATACAGATATCATATTGAAGTGGATCATCAGGATTAGGATTTTCTACTAATTTTTCCATTGATTTAACTGTAGTTTCTAAATCTGATAACCTTGACCATTGCCTTAAAACATTTAAGCAAATATAACCAGTCCCAAGATTATTAGTGCCTCTCAATTCGACAGGATGAATATTTGGGTGAAAAATATTTGAATACCACGAAAAATCTATTCCTCCAGGATATGGAAAAGATCTATTAATTTTAATGAAAATACGGTGTGTTAATTTGGGTTTCACTTTAATTCTTTCTATTTTATTCGCTACAACAAATCCGAACGCGTTTAAATTGATCCATAGATCTACATTATTTTGTTGCCACCTTGTTGAATTTTCTTCAATGACATTCATATGTTTTAGAATTTTAATTTCATTATTTATTCGTTCTTTCCATATCTCATATGGTAGTTCTGGCATCTCTAATTCTCTAAAAATCTTTATATATATATTAAATGATTTAATTCTTAGATTTATTATATGAACAGGTCCAGCAATTTGGATCCTTTAATTTATCAATAATAGTGAAATCATTTGTAAGTCCATTGTATATTAGTTGTTTTCCAATAATCGGTTCTCCTACACTATAATTCCATTTTCTATGTTTTTTAAAGTAATCAATACCGAGTAAGAATTTTAAAACTTGCTGTGATTGAATTCCCCCTATTATCGAAGTGGTTGTTATAATCGCCGCTATTTTTCTTGTAGATTCACCATCCTCGGATTTAAGTTCTTCTCCTGTACATGAGAATCTTTTCCACATTAAATCTAAATCTTGATTGGATATTCCACATTGCAGACAAGCAGAATCTTTGACACTTGAATATACAGATTGAACCGAACCGAAAAATCCATCGATTCCAGAATCAACAAAAGGAACTTGATAATAGTATGAGTAATTGTTTGCTTCTAATCGTGCTTCAAGATTATCTAAGCAAGAACATATTACATCGCATTGATTATAGAGATTTTTATCAATTTCATTTAAATCCTTTTTGATAGGAATTATCTCAACTTCAGGATTTAAGTCTTTGCAAGCTTCTTTAATAACGTCTGCTTTATATTCCTTATTACCTGCAGCTTTAGGATTAAATAAAACACAACGACTTAAATTTGAAGTTTCAATAAAATCGTAGTCAATTAATAATATTTTTCCAACTCCAATTAACGTTAAATTTTTGACAACTTCATTTCCAGTGGCTCCAGCACCAATAACCATGATCGTAGCATTCGAAATTTTAGTTTGATCCCATCCACTAATTCTTTTTTGACGATCAAATCTATCTGAATCTATGTATTCTTCTCCAATCACATCAATATCTTTATTTTCTTTATCACGAACCATATTTAACAGAATTAAATTAATTAATTTGATGAAATGATTGCATTACTCACAGTTTTATATTGTTTTATAGAATCTTTGTCTAGTCTAAAGAATTTATAAGTATTTTGAATTGGATCCACAACTAAAGCAACTTGGTAAGATTCAGGAAAAAAATATTCTTGAGTTTGAATATCCGTTTCGGATAAAAAACTACCTAAACCAATATGAGAATGCCACCATCCTACAACTCGCAAATCTTTATCTTTTCTTCTGAGTTTTAACCTTTGGAATTCTTTTTCAAAATCTCCTGCGGTTCCCTCAATTTGGGATGTGATAAACTTATCGCTTCTTACCGCATTTTTCACATAGATTTGGTCTTTAATAATAATATATTTTTTATTATCCCACTTTAGAATTAAACCAATTAAGTAGCCAAAAATTTCTTTATCTATATTTTTACTTAATTCTTTAACTTGATTTAAAATATCTTCATGAATATATACAGGAAATACAAAATCCTTTTCGAGTAATGTCAATTTGATTCTTAAAATATTAATTTTCTATATTTTATTTAGAATACTTATTCTTAAATATATTTTTTAGTTAAATTCAATTTACAATATTATCTACTAAAATTTCACGCAATTTTTAATTTATTTAAAGTTTTTATTGCCCATTCTGCTTCTTTTTCATAACCTCCTTCTTTATACAATTTAATTGCTTTTTCAATCAATTTTCTTATTTTTGGATAATATTTCTCTTTTCTATCAACCGCATCGGATTTATCAAAGTCTAAGCTAAGTTTTAAAGCTTTACAGAAAACTAAATTTCCTAAAACTAATATTTTTAATTTCTCATCAGAAAGATGTTCATTGGCTTGATTAAAAAGGTTATTGGCTTCCAAAAATTTTTGTGTATTTTTATATTCTTCAGCAAGTTCCATGCATTCCCATGCTCTGCATAAATAATATAATGCAGTAATTTCCTCTTGATTTTGCTCAGAACTAAACTTTTTAAATTTAGAAGCAGCATTTGAAAACTTTTTTGCTGCTGCAAAATAATTTCCTTCTTTATCAAACAATCTTGCTTCTTCTATTTCAGACCAGATATCTTTAATATGTTCTTTCTCAATTAAATGAAGTTTTTCCAGATTGGATATCTTGAGGATTTCCTTAATAATAGCAATTATACCCTCTTTAGAATCTTCTTGAATTGCAGAAAATCCAAAAGTATTTTCTTTTAAAATATTTTCGACTTTTTCTATACTAAAAGAAATTGATTCCCTATCTTGGAAGTTAGCAATAATATAAAATTCGATTTCAGGTAATTTATCTTTTAATTCTGATAATAATTCTACTGTATTTTCAATATTTCTCTCAGTTGAATCTGTAACAACACAGATAATATCAATAGATCGTAATAATTCCCAATAGGAAACAAAATTATTTGTCAAATCTCTTAAATCTATTTCTCTTAAAATACATTGCTCTACACCTTCTAGATTGGGTACATCAATTGGTTTTTGAAAAATCTCATTCAAATCATCATCTAATTCCAAGATGATATCACCTGGAAATAGATTTAATATCGTTGTTTTGCCTACACCGCTTTCCCCAGTAAGAAGTATATTAAGAGGATTTGCCAAGGATACTACCGAAATTTACATATATATAATTAATTTAATTATAGTTAGCCATATTAATTAAAATGATTATAATTTTAATATTGAGTAATCTGAGTGAAATAAGCTGAATGAAAAAAATAAAATAAATGATCATGATTTAGAACTCATAAAAATGGAAGAAAAAGAAATTCCGGAACGTAAACCTCCGAACGATAAAATAATCCACTTTACTCTTGAAGATAATCAAAAGGAAAATGAATAAAAAATCATCTATGTAATGATGAAAAAGAGCTCTACAATCTAATTTTAGAATATTGTTCTCTGATTTTTAGATAAATTACTAGTCCTATAAAAAATGGAATTAACCAAATTACCAAGATCCAAGAAAAGACGTTCATATCTCTTTTTTTTGCATCTTTATAGACCCATATTGTTATAAGGGATAAAATGAAAAATGGAATTGATAAAAAAATTATAAGAAGTAATATCAATATATTAATCATTAATTTCTCCTGCTATATTTCTCTTTAATTAAGTTTTATTATTATTTAATTTGTTAATTTTTACAGGCTTCGATTCATCAAATGGAGTTTCACAAACCCAACACGCATTTTCCAAATTTGTTAATGCTTCTGAACACTTTACACAATACAATACATTACATTTAGGACAGACATAATTTAATCTTGAAACCTTACTTTTACATACTAAGCATAATCCTTTTTCTCTATATAATTCAATTTCTTCAACTGTTATTGTAATAGGTTTAGTAAAGATTTTTATAAAATCTTTGAGATCTTTTTTAACAACCAGAGTTGAACTTTGTGGAGGACGAATTTGGTTAGTAATATGAACTATTATATAAATAATTATGACTACCAGAACAATAATTGAAATCCAAATTATTAATTGACTTATAATAAACAATGGTAAATTTGTAAAAATTGTCAAACCTAGGAAAGCCAAAATTCCTAAAATTGAGACTAAAACTAGCCAGTTAGCTAAATGACTCGAAAAAAACTCAAGATCTATGATTATTGGAAATATTGAGGTTAATGTTCCTATTATAATAAAAACTGATGGTATTGCTGGAGAGAGAAGATTTAATTCTTTTATTGCCATTGTTTCGAAAGCCCATCCTATCAAAATCATAGCAAATCCAATTGTTACTATTGAAGAGATTATTTGAAACTCTTTTTTTGACTTTAAAGAAAACCAAATAAACATAATACTCAAAGAGATTATACTTATAAGGATATAAGCAAATAAATATAAATAAAAATAAAGAAGAATATAGTTTCCAATTTTATAAGTTTGGATTATTATGCTTAAATCACCTGTATAAGTTCCTTCTAAAAAGTAATCGGAAAAATAAAAGAACGTACGAGTAATAGCTATACTCATCCAAAAGCTTGCAAATCCATACATTAATATTTTTTCATGGACAATCTCTTTTTTACGTCCATGGTCTAAATAGAATAGACTACTAACAATTAGTAAAATTATTGCTATACTAGAAAAAAAACGCTCAAGAGGATCAAAAACAATGAGAAGAATTGTGTAAAATCACCAAGAAATGAGAATAATTCGCTGTATCTTATTTAGGTTATAAGAGATATCAATATAAAAAATTTTCTTCTACCTTTTGAAGAATTAGTTTTAATATCATTGTTATATATATAATTATTTAAAGAATAGTTTGTTCCGCTACTATCGGTCTAACGATGGCATATAAAGTTATAAAAGTAATTATTATAATGGTTGTTGTTTGTTTCAGTTTAATTTTTTCAGTACCGATAGTTATCCTATCAACTATTTTATCTCCCTACGGTAAAATTATTAAATCTATTCCATTCTATTATAAACCTTCAAACCCTTCATTTATGGAAGAATTGAATATTAATATGGATTTAGGGAATATCGAAATAAAATATATAAATGAACCAGTAGATTATTGTGCTAAATTAGAAATGAATATTGAGATGATTGGTTCAAACTTAGCTGGAAAATCATGTTTTGATTATTTTAATATTGTTTGGCAAAACACTAGTAGCATTGTAAATTTTACGATGGATCTAAAAGAAAATATAGATCAAGTTGAAGTATTATCCCTAATAGAAAGTCTTAACATAACAGTAACTCTCAATGCAAATGTAATATGCGACATTAGTGTAATACTCAATATTGAAGGAAGTGCTAAGATAACAGTACCATTTGGGATCTCTGTAGGGAATGTACTAACTAATGTTTCAAAAGGCAATATTTACTACGACCTTTATTATTGTATTATAGAAGGAGAAATAATAGGTATTGTTAAAGAAACAGGGAATATAAAATTAAAAACTAGTGAAGTTGAATACATGAATGATAGTTTATGGGCTTTTACCGCTAATATTGGGAACATAATTATAGAAATCAATCAATTTAAAACTATGGGTGCAAATATAACTGGTACGGTGGGGACAAACATAGGAAATTATAGATTGATTTATTTAGATAATAATGTTAATGTTGGTGCTCATTTTGTATTATCTGCAAACCAAAATGATGTCCCGTTCCATCAAAGACTTACTGAGATTGTAGGATTTGAAGAGCCTATTTTGGATGTTGTTGATGGAATTGATATTTATACCTTAAACTCTAATGAATATCCGACATTAAATAATTATAATTTATCTTTTAGTTTACCAAATGGCTATTATGATATCGATCTTCAAAATAGTTGAAAAGTTTTTGTGTCCTTCGATTAGATAGAATTAATTCTTAGTAAAACTTCCTTAGGATCTAATGATTTAAAATAAAATGGATAATTGGATAAAAAAAAATAATTTAAATTTAGAGCATTATACAACAAATCTCTATATAAAATACACATTTTTATATGTTGAACAGAAATGATTAAATTGTAACCCCTTTACATTAGATCGATAAATGTTAAAAAGATGTTTATTAAAAAGATAACACATTGGAAAAACATCTTCAATTAACCTTTTTTGAATTTGATAATATAACTCTTCCCTCGTAATTTCATCAGTTTCTCCTATAGCTTCTTCCATCCATTGCTGTGTTTGAGTGTCATTAATTTGACAATAATTTAGATCTAAAGCTTTATTTGAACATAAGATATTGATAATGCTACTAGGATCATTAAAATTAGGAACAAAATTCACCCAACCAAGTTCAACCATGTTTAAGTTATAAGGTGGTAGTTCCATGTATATATAATAATATTCTCCAATTGTTACATTTGCATCTTCTACTTTGATACCTATTTGTTTTAAATTTTCCGTCAAAATATCCAAAAGTATATCAGAAAATGGAGATGGAATAGTTGTATAGTTGTATGTAGCTAAAGGTGTTCCATCATCTACTAATTTTTCCCATTCGTTACCTGTAGAGATATTGTCATCAGCAATTAAAGCTCCAGCTAATCCATTCCAATTAACATCTTTTAACGTTTGTCTGGCAATCGAAATATTATAATAAGGAAAATTAATATTCGTAGAATTTGAGTATAATATTCCCGCTGGTATAGGGGATTTAAGCCTTGTTCCATGACCATTTAACCATTTATCAATAAAAGCAGAGTAATTAAAAGCATAGGAGATTGCTTTTCTCATAGTAACATTGATTAATTCATTATTCATTATAAGATAAGCAAAATATGTAGCTGGAGGTCCTTCTTCCACTACAATATCAGGATGATTTAAAAATGTATCTAGAATGTCTTTATCATGATAGATATTAATAGTATAATCTGTATCCATAATTAATTCAGTAAATCCATTTAAAACTGAAAGCTCTCCTGATAAAATGGCATTATATCTAGCTTCAGGTGTGGGATAACGTTTGAAAATTAATTTATCAATCTGTGGTTTGCCATCCCAATAGTTTGGATTGGAAGAGAATGTGGTCTCAACGTTTACATCAAACATTTGAATTGGATCGTATATAAAGACAGCTGAATCATAAATAAATGGACCCGTTCCGATTATATTTCCAGTTATACGATCAATAAAAAGATCACTTGGGGTCGAAGTGGGAGATAACATAAATGCCATATGAGATGCTAATAATGCAGTAAGGGGTACATAGGGTTTATTTAATTTGAATTTCACATTATAATCACCATCGATTTCAGTCTGGTTTATAATCCGATTTTTATAATTTGTTCGATTCCCATCGGGAAATATCCAAAATTGTGCCTTTGTCCAATGTATTTGACCATTTTCGATTAAAGTGTATATTCTTTCAATATTCCATTGAACTGCTTCAGCATTAAATTCAGTTCCATCATGGAATTGAACCCCTTGTCTTAGTTCACAAGTTAATTCTGTATAATTTGAATTCCATGTATAATTAATAGCAAGGTTAGGAATTACACGAGACTGTTCACTGACATTGTCATGAGTAAATAACCCTTCAGCAGCTTGACTTATTATCTCATAATCTGTCGGAGCCCATGTTTCAAGAGGATCAATCCCAATACCAGCACCAACATATGAGACATATAGAACTTTTTCTTTTGGTATTTTTGTAAAGAAAATTATACCACCAATAATTCCTGCTATAGCCACAAGACCTATTATTCCAAAAACGACAACTGATTTTCTCTTTAACACCTGAACTTCCTTTTTGGGTGGCTTTTTCTTTGATACTTTATTTTCTATACTCATTTTAAGATATCCTTAGATTGTGTTTCATTAATAAAATTGATGAATTTTCATTTAGAATTCAAATTTATAATATTAAATAGTCTAGATGTATTCATAATTAAGGTTATTGATTTTTAATGGCATGCAATCTGCAGTAAGTATAGATCACTGTTTGGAATTAGCATTATTTCAAAAGATGTTATGAAATTAATTACATATCACCTAGTTCTTCTTATTATTTTGAGAAATTATTGACAAAAACACAAAAATAAAAAAAAAAAAAGAGATATAGAAAAGGGGGAAAAAGTTTAGAAAAGAGCATATAGCATACCCGACCTAAACTAATAATTCTCTCCTTTCTATATTTTTCTATGGAAAGAAAAATTTCACCCTAAATAGGCTCCCTGCAATTAGCATTACTCCAATAATATCTACTTAATACATTTTTATGAACTCAAGAGGCCATAAAGGCATATATGGATCTATAAAATTATACCCCTTTTTTGCGGATCCATATGTAGCTACTATTACCCTTGCAGAATCTCCAAGCTCTAAACCATTCCAGTCATTAACCATCTCTCCTTTACCTTCACCGATAAAGAGCACGCTGACAAACTCCAATCCGAACTCGTACCACATAAGAGAATCAAAAGCAAGAGGGAGATATCCAGGTAGTATAACATACCCCGTCTCATTATCAAACCCATCATCGTCTAACCATGGCACCAGAAAAGGAGGCCATACATTTATATCGACTATGAATTTTAATCGGAATAAGTAATTCATTTCCCCTGCAAATAGAGTAACTGGATTACTAGGATTGAATGTTTCAACCATTACCGGTACTTCTTTTACTAACATATGGACTGTTATCATATGTCTTCCATCGGGCATTTCTCTATCAAGAATGTGTCCATAATAATCACAATCCAATATTGATATGAAATTCCAATCAGAGTCAAAATGCGGGAAAGCAATTAATTCTTCTGAGGTCCAAAATCCTATGTAATCATTTAAAGGTGCTTGACCATCAGCTGCAATAAGCCAATCATCTTCGAGAGATCTTTTTACAGTTCCGCATCCCTGACTTGCTGGTATAAAGCTAAGTACTAAAAGCCCTATAACTAAACCTAATAATATCTTTTTTTTGTTCATTTTTCATCCCTTTTTTTAAAATTTTTGTTAACTAAAATTAACCTTACAACTTTATTTTTAGATTTAGATTCGGAAGTTCTTAAAAAGTTCGAAGTGTGTGGTTTAAAGGTTTCTAACAGATGATTAATAGTGAATTGATTAAAAATTAAAAAAAAAAAATTTGATATTATTAGATTTATTTACCAATTGATTTCTTCTTTATTAATACGATTGAAATTATTGATATAATGCTAACAACGAAGAAATAATTGTATCCAGGAATTCCCGGGTTTGGTTGTGGGTATTCAACACTCTCAAATTCGAAGATCTCCCAATCTGTGAGATAGCGGAATGTCCCATTTACAAGAAATCCTCGAGCTTTTTCATACCAACACACACTCCCATAAGCATCTTCTAATTCCCAAACTTCCATAGAACCGTGCATCGCTTCACCTGTAATATTGAATATAGTATCACCCACTGCAGTAGTAATATCCTTACAAAAATTAAATATTATAACTTGATCATTCAGGGAAACATTAGTGTGAATCCACATCAAATTATGAGAACCATCCCTTAGACTCCATCTCTTCAACACCCATCTAAACCTCTCGCAGAATACATTTGATACAAGTCTAGTGTTGACATTTACGTCCCAATCACCACTTGTTTCATCCCATGAACCTCCCCATTTCCAATCAGCATGCATAATTACATCTGATGTCTTAGAGAACGTTAGGGTTGTAGGGACTTCTTCTGGTATTTGAGCCATTGAGAGACTATGAATATGTTTGATAACCATACCATTTGTTATTCCCACTTCATTAGAATAACCTATAGCGATGAAATGTGAAAAAAACAGCGAAAATATGAGAATCAATATAATACTTTTTATTATATTTCTTTTAATCATGTTTTTCCTCTATTTCTTTTAAAAATATTTTTTAGTTAAAAAGGATCTCATAATTCTATATTTAGATTTAGCTTCGAAACTTCAACTAAAGCTCGAATATTCATAAGGTGGCATTAAGAGAATTCAAGTAAAGAAAAATGTAATTGTATTATGACTTTTTGAGAATTATTAATTTATTACAAAATTAATGAATAAAGATGATTTATTTAAGTATAAAATACAAACGTCGATTATTTTTTCCTTTATTTACAGTTTTAATTATTTCGATTTTTCCAATTTCAGATAGATGGTTAACATGAGTCCCGCCATCTACTTGTTTATCGATATTTCCAATGTTTACGATTCGGAATTCTTTAAGATTTTCAGGTAACCCTATAGCTAAACGAGCCAACTCAGGTTTTCCTAATACTTCTTGTCTTGACATGTAATCTACCGTAATAGGCAAATTCTTTTCTATAATTTCATTGGCTTCATCTACATAAGCTCTTAATTTCTCAGGAGAATAATCTACCATAGAAAAATCCATTCTTGTTTTATCCATTTCGATTTGGTTGCCTGTAATCTTGGCGTCTGCCCTTCTGTAAAGAATATTGGAAATAAGATGAGAAGCAGTATGATATCTCATATATGTATATCTTCGATCCCAATCGAGTTCACAAGATACTTCATCACCTTCTTGTAATCCTGGTTTATCGACTTCATGACTTATTTTTCCTGAGAATTTGCCCACATAAACTACTTTAAATTTTTCATTTTCTCTAATTATGAAACCTTCATCCCAGGGTTGACCACCACCCTTAGGGTAAAAAGCAGTTTGACCAAGTACAACAAATTTACCATCTGATATACTGCTAATTTTAGTCTTCCAACTTCTAAGATAGGAATCATCCATATATAAAGCTCTAACCATGAAGAGTAAAAATGAAAAAAGACTTAAAATTTTATCTTTTCATTATTTTCATGAATTTCTGACGGTTTAGCACCATCAAACAATTCCATTTTTAAGAATTTCATTTTTTTATTGCAATTGGGGCAAAAATATTTACCAGGTTCTCTATTCTTATAACTAAAACCGCATTCTCTACATACTGCGTAAAACAAAGACATATAATAAAAAAAATTATGGATTGTTATTTAATTTATCTCAGGTAATTCATTTGGTTTTGCGTTACAAAACACGTTATAAATTAGAAAACTGTAAAATTTCAGTTATACTTTTAATAAGTTTTTCATAAAGAAAATAAATAAATTAAAAATCTGCTATAATTAATTTATATCTAATTAATGATATTACATATTACTATCATCTAACTATATCAAATTATTTGATTTTCATGAAATCTGTTGAATGGGCTGGTACTAAATTTGAAGTAATAAATGGTTTCCTTGATTTAGGGCTTCTTGAAATCAAAGATATAGAAGAGATTATTGGCTTAGACAAAGTAAAAGATTTGAGCAATCTTGAACTTAGCTCTAATAATATTGTTATAATTAAAGGATTAGATAATCTAAAAGAATTGAAGATTCTAAATTTAGGAAGTAATAAAATAGAAGAAATATCAGGATTAGACAACCTGGAAAACCTTGAAATCTTACACTTAATAAGCAATGAAATAAAAGAGATCAAAGGATTAGAAAACTTGACTAATTTGAAAGAATTATATCTTAGGGGAAATCAAATCGAAGAATTAAAAGGTTTGGAAAATCTTATTTCCCTTCAGAGATTAGATTTGTCTTGGAATAATATCTCAAAAATCCAAGGATTTGAGAATTTGACTAATCTTGAAGTTTTATGGATTGCAGGAAATCAACTCCAAAAAATTGAAAATTTAGAAAATCAAAAAAATTTAGAAGTATTAAATGTAGGAGGAAATCAAATTTCTAGTATAGAAGGATTTGATAATCTAAAAAATTTAAAAAGTCTTTATCTTAACAATAATTTAATTCCTGAAATAAAAAATCTTGATTCTTTGGGAAATTTAGAAACACTTTGGTTAAATTCAAACGAGATTTCAGAAATAAAAGGTTTAGATAACTGTAAAGAATTAAAAATCTTAAACTTAAAGGAGAATGAAATAACTCATATTAAAGGTTTATATTCTCTAACAAATTTAGAGAACCTTTTTCTTTCAGAAAATAATATAGGTGAAATCAAGGGTCTAGAGCCACTCACAAAATTAGAAACACTTGATTTGAGCCAAAATAAGATAATTCAAATTAAAGGATTAGAATCTCTTGTGAATTTAAAGGACTTATGGATTGCAGACAATGTAATACCTCAAAAAATAATTGATCAGTTAGGTGGCTTGGATTCAGGTGGCTGTGCTAATGAGCCTTTAAAATTCGTACAGTATTGTCTTGTGAACCTTTAAAACTGTAGAGGATAAAATTTATACATTTTATATTTATAATTTTCCATTTGTGTATATTTAAAAATACTCAATTTTACTTCGAATATGATGAGATTACATGAATATATAATATCAAATTTAATATTCGAAGAATGTGAATTATGTGGGGGTATTGGCAAAATTCTCATTTATCGAAACGACTGGGAAGATTTCGAGGAAATTCAATGTGAAAACTGTCATAATACACATTAATAAAGTAAAAACCATATAACAAAACACGAAATCTTCCAATAAGACTTTACCTCCTTCTATTAAGAGTCTTTATTAAATACTTAATTTAGAAAAAATTATATTATACAATAAGTATTAATTAGATTATCTTAAAATTACATTTTCAACATAGAAGAAATTGAGAGATATTAATCCTTTTGAAAGTGCGAAAAAAAAACTCGATATCGCAGCTGAAGTAATTGATTTAAATCCTAACACTCTTGAATATTTAAAAAAGATTGAGCGATCCTTAATTGTATCTATGCCTGTCATAATGGATGATGGTTCACTTGAAATTTTTGAAGGATATAGAGTACATCATTCAACCTTACGTGGTCCTGCAGAAGGTGGTTTAAGATATTCTCCAGATGTAACTTTAGATGAAATAAAAGCACTAGCTTTTCTAATGACATTCAAATCTAGTCTTTTAGGATTACCTTTAGGTGGATCTAAAGGAGGAATCTGTGTGGATAGAAAGAAATTATCTCAAGATGAATTAAGAAAACTTACGAGAAGATATACATCTGAAGTTCTAAATATGATTGGGCCCGACATCGATATTCTTGCTCCAGATATGAATACTGATGAGCAGATCATGGCTTGGATAATGGATACATACAGTATGAATAAGGGAAGGTCTATTCCAGGAGTTGTGACAGGAAAACCAATTGATATTGGAGGAACTGTAGGGCGAACCGAAGCCCCTGGAACAGGAATGTATTATATTCTCCAGTCTTTATGTGAAAGAGAAAATTTTAGTTTAACATCAAGTAAAGTAGCCATTCAGGGATTCGGAAAAGTTGGGAGAGTAGTCGCTCAAATATTAAGTGATGTTGGTTGCAAAATCATCGCCATCACAGACTCAGAAGGAGGAATTCATTCTGAGCAAGGTTTAAACATCTATAAACTGATTAGTTGGAAACTACAAGGTAATTCATTGAAGGATTATAAAGAAAACAATGTCAAAATTATTACAAATGACGATTTATTTAGAATAAAATGCGACATCCTAGTTCCAGCCGCAACGGAAAATCAGATTTATAGTGGGAATGCAGATGGAATTGAGTGTAAAATAATCTTAGAGGGTGCTAATAGCCCCACTACATCGAAAGCAGACGCAATTTTAAATGAAAAAGGGATAATTATAATTCCAGATATTCTTGCAAATGCAGGTGGATTATCTGTCTCTTATTTTGAATATATTCAAGACATTCATTCCTACTTTTGGAATCTTGAAAGAGTTAATAGTGAAATGAAGCGAATATTACTTAGAGCTTTTGAATCCATTCTGAACTTAGCAAGCGATAAAGAGATATCATATCGTACTGCTGCTTATGCAATAGGAGCAGAAAGATTAGCTAAAGCACATGAATTAAGGGGGTTATTTCCATGAAGTTAAATATCATTAGTTTAGATGGTAATAGATTATTTGAGGTGAATAATTATAGAGTTAAATCCTTTTGAAGTAGCAAAAAAACAAATTGACATTGTCGCCAAAGAGATGGGATTAGACCCTAATATTACTAAATTTCTTAAAAGAATTGAGAGGGCTTTAATAGTGAGCATTCCCATAATTATGGATGATGGCTCGCTAAAAATTTTTGAAGGATATCGAGTTCATCATTCCACTGTGAGAGGACCAGGTAAGGGAGGGCTAAGATTTGCTCCTAGTGTTAATCTCGATGAAGTAAAAGCATTAGCCACATGGATGACTTGGAAATGTAGTCTTTTAAAGCTACCTTTAGGTGGAGCAAAAGGAGGAATATGTGTAAATCCGACAGAATTATCGAAATATGAATTAGAAAAATTGACTAGAAGATTTACAACTGAAATAATAAATATTATAGGCCCCGACATAGATGTACCTGCTCCAGATGTAAATACTAACGCTCAAATCATGGCATGGATAATGGATACATATAGCATGAATAAAGGAAGGTCTGTACCTGGAGTTGTTACCGGAAAGCCTATAGAGATTGG
>JBHLOJ010000047.1:16528-24589 GCA_048940605.1 Promethearchaeota archaeon | reverse complement strand
TCTATGTAGATTTTACCTGGATTTAATATATTATTTGGATCAAGAACCTTTTTGATTTGTCTCATAGTATTCATAGCAACACCCCATTCTTTATCCATCCAATGAGATCTATTAATCCCAATTCCATGATGGTGTGCAATTGAGCCCCCCGCATCTATCACTCCTTTAATTGTAGTATCCCAACATTCCTGATAAAATCTAAAATCGGAAATTCCTTTTGGTGGCACACCCCCAAATGAGAAATAAATTCCAACTCCATTTGGGTAAAAATGGGATATATGAGCCGTAGTCATTAAGACACCTTTAAATTGACTCATTGATTTGAGTACAAGATGGTAAACATCTGCTGCTTTATCCCATAAAGATGATACTTCAAGAGTGTCAAATACTATTTTATAAGTGGGCATTGAAGATGTTTCAGTTACCCGAAATCTTGTTTCCAACCAATGTTCTACTGGTCCTTCTCCACATTCGATTCCTAAATTTTTTTCACACTTTTCCTTTGTTATTTTTTCCTCTAAATCAACAAGCTGTGAATTTCCTTCACAAATAAATATAACCATAACCCTTTCTTTAGCATTATCAATGTCTGGAAAATGTCGAGCAGTCTCAAATTGATCATATATTCTCACTACCGCTGGATAAATCTGTTCTCTTAAAATTTCTCTTACTCCATCAAATGAACTTTCGATTGAAGGAAACGCGTATGAGATTAATACTCTTTTTTCCGGATAGGGCCAAATTTTTAAGGTTGCTTTAGTAACGATACCTAATGTTCCCTCTGCTCCTATGAATAACTTATCAAGTTGTGGACCTGTAGATGCTCTAGCCACCGTTTTGAAATTTACAATTTCCCCTTGCGGCAATACTACTTCTAATCCTAAGACAATATCTTCAATTTTTCCATACTTTGTACTAAATTGACCTGCAGCTCGATGTGCAATCCAACCACCCAAGGAGGATGTATATAATGATTGAGGAATATGACCAGACGTAAAACCTTTCGCATTTAAATATCGTTCTAAATTCATGCCATTAATCCCTGTCTGTGCAGTCACTGTCAGGTTTTTTTCATTAATTTCTATCACTTTATTGAATTTTTTCATATCAATAATAATCCCCCCATAAATAGGTATAGCGCCTCCCACTACCCCAGATCCTTCGCCATAAGGAATTACTGGAATTTTCTCTTGATTTGCCAGCTTTAGAATTTCACTAATTTGTTCTACTGTTTCTGGCCATGTGATGAAATCAGCGAAACTAGGAATCTTACCCTCGATTTCCCAATTAAAACCTATTAAAGTGGAGTCTTTTGAATACGCTAGGAGATCTATCTCTTTCGTGGAACAATTGTTCAATCCAACAATGGCTTTTAATTTAGATTCAATTTTTGGTTTGTCTTTAATTTTTACTCTATTTTCTTTATAAATGAGTTCAAATTCTTCTAAATCCATCAAAATCAGTAGATAATTTTATTATCTAATTAAAATGTTTAGAATCAATTAAAAATTTGTTTCTATTGAAACCAGATAAAAAGACAATTATCAATTTTTATGTGTAAAATACAACGTTAATAGATCGTTTCCCCAGTTACTCTATTTACCTTTAGATGTCGGAATTTTGCTTTACTATTACTAATTTCTTTAATAGCGGAAATTTTTTTTACAACTTCCTGAGGAAAAAGGAACTTAGCAAGATGAATTATCATTTCCTTTGTCTCTATGCAATTAAACAACTTTAAACTCTCTAATGAATAGAATAGTTCACTTATCAAATCAAAATTGGTGTCTATAGAAAAATCAAGGAATCCTAAATTTCTATAAATTCTTAAGACAACATTTTCTAATATATCATGTTCCTTTAACTTTTCAAGGGTGCTATTCATGTAATGACTAAATAAGACATAATATGTAGCTTCTGAAGAAATAAATCCATCTCTGAACTGCTTTATTCCCTCAGAAGCAATTCTTTTTTCTATCTCTTCAGTTATAGCGTTTGCTTCGCTTTCCATATTCTTTATACCTAAATTGCGATAAAGTTTTAAGATAACCACTAGTTGAGATGTTTCTAGATTCTTTAAATAATTTGGATCAAAATATTCTGGGTCTGTTTGAATTAACCCATTTATTTGCTCAGAATTTAGCCATAATTTCATCATATCAGTTGATTTAATAAAATAATATACACCATCAGTTGCTTCAATCAACGGGGTAATATATCTATCTCTTGTATGATCATATAAAGCTAAAAGGAATTTCCTAATTTTTTCAACATCTAGATCTACTCCTAAGTGTTCAGCTAAATAAATGCCACAAAAATATATCTCAGGATTTTTTAATGTAACTAATGGAACCTCAATAAGCCACTCATCTACATTTTCTTTCAGATAAGATTTAATATGAGAAAAATCAAATGCTATTTGTAGGTGGAAAAAATGAATAATACGATAGATTAAATAATTAATCTGCAATTTAAGTTGAGGTCCCTCAATATCTTCTAGACTTTCTATCCTTTTCTTATTTTCCCAGAATTTATTGATAATATATTTCTGAATTTGAATATATTTTCTTAAATTTTCATGCTTTTCAGGATCATTTTCAATTAAATTTTTCAAATTTCTTAATTCCATGATAAATGCTATTGGTAAAAATCCTTCGTCTTTAAATTTTAGCATCAAAGGAGCCACCTGGGTGTCAACTAAATAATCTACAATCTTTTCTAGAAAAATCTCATAGAGAATTGGAGCGATCTTTCTTTCATAAAGATCAACAGGTGAGTTAATAACTTGGAAATCATCCTCTTTAATTTCTAAAAAAGGATCCAAAAATTCAGCTTCAACCTCATTGAGTTCAAAACCTAACTCAACAAAAACTTTTATCAGAAATAGGGTAATTTCATCTTCTACTTCCACCATATCTTCTTTTGCAATAGGACTAGAGCCAAATGATTCAACTATTTTATCCCTAAAATAATGATCTATGTAGCTATAAAAAAGATCAATATCATTAAAATACAAATCCAAAATATTAAATAAACCTTGAAAAATCATTTTATAATGAGGATAAACTTAAAATACTTTTTTTTAGCACTAATTGAATTAAATTAGTAAAAAAATTAATAATTTATCTTTTCTAACTGAATCTCAATATTGTAAAACACAAATTAGTTATTCTATTATTCCTTATAATCAAATCTTCTAAAACAATTTAAATAATAGAGAGAATAAGAAATTAAATATAAAAAGTAGAAATCTTTCTTAAACATAGATTAATTAACAGTAAAATTCATTAAAAGTAAACGAACATAATAAAGATCATCAATGACAAATTCTATCTTTGGTACTTCTGGTATTAGACGAGTTTTTCAAAATTATTCTGAAAGTGACCTTATGTTTACACCACAAATGGCGTTAGATGTTGGTCTATCGTTAGGAACCTATCTAAAAGGCAATGGAACTGTAGTTATTGGTAAAGATATTAGAATGTCCGCATTACCTATAGAACACGCATTAATTTCGGGAATCATCAGTACTGGGTGCAACGTAAAAACTCTTGGAATTGTCACGACTCCCACCCTAGCTATGTCTTCTAATTTCTTAAATGCAGATTCTGCAGTGATGATTACCGCAAGCCATAATACTCCAGACTATATAGGCCTAAAGCTATGGAACCCTTCGGGAGTTGGATTTTCTCCAGAACAAGAAGAAGAAATCTCAAGGATTTATAATGATAAAGATTTCTTACAAATTAAATGGGATGAAATAGGAAAAGTTACCCAAATAAATGACATTAATGATATTCATATCTTAGACATTACAAATCGCATAATGTTTGATGGTAGCGGATTAAATTTAATTGTTGACCCTGGAAATGGGTCAAGTTGTGAAATAGTTCCTAAACTTTTAAGCACATATAATGTTAATATCGTTACAATCAATGCTCAAATGGATGGTCGTTTTCCTGGACGACACAGTGAACCTAGTAAGCAGAATCTACATCAAATATCGAAAATTTTAAAAATTTTTGACCAACCTGATATTGGAATCGCTTTAGATGGAGATGCTGATAGAGTGATTTTCTTAGATGAAGAAGGTGAGATAGTCGATCCAATTAGACTACTAGCCTTAATGGCTAAGCACTATATTAATGAAAATAAATTGACTAAAGATGAAATGAAAGTAGCTACACCTGTAAATTCCTCTAGTTTGATTGAGGATGTCTTAGAACCTCTTGGATGCGAAGTTATAAGAACAGAGGTTGGAGATATTAAAGTAGCCCTTGCTCTACAACGATATAATGGCTTTTTAGGTGGAGAAACTTCAGGCACTTATATTTGGCCTAAATTTCATTTAGGACCAGATTCAATAGTATCAATTGCCAGTGTACTACAGATGATTGTTAAAACAGGAAAAAGTCTCAAAGAATTACTGGTAGATATTCCAAAATACCCTTATTATGCTGATAAATTCAAATTGAAAAAAGATATTCCTTTTACTGATAATATCTATGGAAAGATCATTGATACCATTGAAGAATTTTTTGATAAATCAAATAAAAAGATAACTAATATTAATAGATTAGACGGGTGTCGTTTTGATTACGATGGTGGGTGGATTCTAATAAGACGTTCAGGTACGAGTCCGTATCTCAGAATTTCTGGGGAAACAAATGAAGATATGGAAACCACAATAGCTTTAAATAAAAGTGTTGAAGATAAAATGCGAGAATTAGATCTTATATAGATAGAATATCTTATTTTCTCGACTTATTTGAAAAAAATTACATAATTTTATAACTTGTTTATTAATTACATTACTTAAAATATAAAACGATCGTCATAAAATACGTGTTAGTATATGTGTGGGATTTTTGGGATTGTTACTAACCAAGAAAAAGTAGATATCGGGAAACTTGCACTCAACGCAATTAAAAGGTTAGAATATCGAGGGTATGATTCATGTGGTATAGTTGCTCAATATAACTCAGAATTGTATGTAAAAAAAGATGCTGGAAAGATTGAAGAAATTCATCAGAAATTACGATTAGATGAATTTCCTAGTGGTTCAAAGCTTGCTCTTGCCCATACACGATGGGCTACTCATGGAGCACCAACTAAAATTAATAGTCACCCACATTTAGATTGTAATAACAAAATAGCGGTTATTCATAATGGTATCCTTGAAAATTTCATTGAACTAAAAGAAGAACTAACAAATAAAGGGCATGATTTTAAATCTGAAACAGATACAGAAATTATTTCTCATTTAATTGAAGATCATATGAAGAATGGACAGGACTTTAAAAATGCTGTTGTTAAAGCAATAAGCAAATGTGTTGGTGCATATGGAATTGCAATATGCCATGCAGATTATCCTGATACAATTATTGTAGTTAGAAAGGAATCTCCCTTGATTGTTGGAATTGAAGAAGGTAAGACAACATATTGTGCATCAGATATTCCTGCTTTTTTACCTTACACTCGAGATTGCTACATATTGAATGACGATGAAATGGCTATTTTAAAACCTGGTACAGTTGAATTTTTTAACATAAAAAATAATGTTATTCCAATTAAAAAAAAAATAAAACATATTGAATGGAACATTGATGCTGCAGAAAAAAGTGGCTATCCTCATTTTATGTTAAAGGAAATATACGAAGAACCTATAGCATTAAGACGTACATTAAAAATCTCTAATGATCAACTTAGAAATTTAGCTAAGATTCTAAGCAGAGCTAAAAAGATTTACATTACAGCAGCGGGAACTTCATTTTATGCCTCTTTGGCGGGTAAATTTATTATTACTAAATTTTTAGATAAATACATTGACGCTATCGAGTGCTCAGAATTTCAGGTTCAATTAGGAAATGCTTTGAAAGAAGATTCAGTTATTATTGCTGTTTCACAGTCAGGTGAAACTATTGATCTTGTAGAAGCAATAAAATGGGCAAAAAACAAATTAAAAGAAAAGGTAACCGTTTTGAGCATAACTAATGTAGTAGGTTCCTCCCTTACTAGAATTTCTGATCATGTTATAGTTACACAGGCAGGTCCTGAAATAGGTGTAGCAGCCACTAAGACATATTGTACTCAAGTATTAACTATGGGATTAATTGGTTTAGAAATAGCTAGATTTCGTAAAAATTTACCTGAAAAGGAAATAGTCAACTTTAATAATGCTTTAGCTTCCACTCCTGATATTATTGAAGAATTTTTAGAAAATAATATTGATTTAATAAAAAGCGTAGTAAATAGCTTGAATACCAAGTACAATTTCTTTTATTTAGCAAGAGGTATTTCTATTGCCACTGCTAAAGAAGGTGGGTTGAAATTAAAAGAAGTAGCATGCCGATTTATTGAAGGTTATTCAGCTGCACACGCAAAACATGGACCAATTTCATTAGTAAGAGAAGGATTTCCAATAATATTTATTGCTCCTCCAGATGAGACATATAATCGTCTTGTTGGTAATGTAATGGAATTCAAGGCAAGAGGGGGTAAAATCATATCTGTTGTAGTAGAGGATGATGAAATAATTACAAACTTAAGTGATATTACGATTAGGATTCCCCAACCCCCGGATAAATATTATAGCTTGTTTAGTCCAATAACATTTATCCCAGCTTTACAATTACTTTCTTATTATGCGGCATTAAAGCATGATTTAGACCCAGATCAACCTTTAAATCTGGCGAAAACTGTTACAGTTCATTAAAAGTTAATAAAATGGATTATCTTTCTTCTTTATTCCCTCTAATGGATCATGATAATAAAGAGTATTAGGCGATACATCTTCCACAACTAAGGTATGTGCCCCTATTATAGAATTTTCTCCAATTTTTTTTCCACACATAATACTGGCATTAATACCCGTTTGTACATTTGGACCAATAAAAGCCCCTAATTTTTTCCTACCCGAATCAATCAATTTCCCTTCAATATTTACTTTAACACTTTTATTATCAAACCTAAGGTTTGAAGTTTTTGTACCAGCACCAAGATTTACATTTTCGCATATAATAGAATCTCCAACATAGTTAAAGTGAGGAACTTTTGTATTTGAAAAAATAAGCGAGTTTTTAACTTCACTTATGCCTATGTGGCAATTATCTCCTATAGAAGTATAAGGTCTAATAAATGCATTTGGACCAATTAAAGTATTTTCTCCTATATAACATGGTCCTTGAATATAACTTCCTGACTTAACATTCGAATTTTTACCAATATGGACGTTTCCTAAGATTTGGACATTATCTTCTACATCCCCAAGAATTTTCCGTTCTGTTCTATCTAAAATAAATGAATTCGCTCTGAAGAGTTGCCATGGTAATCCGATATCGCTCCAAAAATAATCCTTTATACTATATCCTAAGATCTTTCCATTTAACTGATTTATCAATATTTCCATAGAATCAGTAAATTCATATTCTCCCCGAATCGATTTTTCTGTTTTTTCGATCGCTTTAAAAATTTTTGAATCGAAAATAAAAACTCCAGCATTCGCTAGATTTCCTATATCCATCTCATATGTAGGTTTTTCAACAATTCGTTCAACGAATCCGTTAGAATCTAAAGAAACAATCCCAAATTCTTCAGGGTTTTTCACATCTCTTAATAGAATTATACCTTCTACGTTGTTTTGTATAAATTTTTGTATAATTTCTTGATAGGCTTTCGGTTCTACTAATAAATCTCCATACATTAATAATACCGGTTCATTACCAGCAAAATTCTTCCCATATTTAAAAGCATGGGCTGTACCCAATTGATTTTCTTGTGCGATATATTCAATATTGACATCAAAGTTCGCTTTTCCATCACCAAAATAATCTTTAATTAAATTTTCTTTATACCCAACGACGAGCAAAATTTCATTAATTCCAGAATCTTTTAAACTTAATATAGTATGCTCTAATAAGGGTTTTCCCGCAATTGGTATTAATGGTTTTGGTCGAGAAGAAGTTATAGGTCTTAATCTTTTTCCTTCTCCCGCAGCAATGATAACAGCTTTCATAAAAGAAAATAGTAGATTATGTTATTAAAAGCTTCTTTATAATTCTA
>JBHLOJ010000047.1:11401-16428 GCA_048940605.1 Promethearchaeota archaeon | reverse complement strand
TTCTCCCGCAGCAATGATAACAGCTTTCATAAAAGAAAATAGTAGATTATGTTATTAAAAGCTTCTTTATAATTCTATGTAGTTAATTAGAAATTGATTTTTAATTATATTAAAAAACCTTTAAAAATTAAAACCATGCCAACATCAATAATAATTAAAGCAGCAATTTCAAAAATAATAGCTCCAATTAAATTGATGATTAGCCCAATAATAGCTAGAATTATTCCCATAAAAAACCATTGAACTCTTCTTTTTGTTTCAATTTCAATTTTTCTTGTAATAATAACATATTTATAAACAACATAAGCAAATAATGCGATTCTGAGAACATTTGCTATAATCTGCACTGCAAACTCAGTTTCAGTATCAATAATCTTGTCAGCATATTTATCTTCATTTAGTGTTGGCGGTAAGATAAAATACCCAATACTCATTATAATAAGCAATGCGAACATTGTTCCAAGATACTTAAGACTCATAGCAACCTTTTTATATTTCTCTAATATGAGTACGGTCATCACTAAAGATATAGGGATGAAATTGAAAAAGATTTGGGCTGTTATCATAAGTGGAATAATTATATCTGAATCCTTGGTATAAGATCCTGTATAAATAAAATGATAAATTGAGTATAATAAAAATCCTAAAGCGATGGAGATAAAAAATAAGAAAAACCATCTATTTAACCAATTATCTGGATTTAAGCGCAATACAATAATTCCAACTGTAAAAGCAATTATAAGTGAAATAATTGCAGCAATAATTTTGATCATGTTTAAAATGTCCATTTAATAATCACATTTTAATATTTTTTCTCAATGAATTTCTTTTTTAATAATAAAGATGTGGCTATTCCACTCTTTTAAATCTATATACAGTCCATATTTTTCTAGGTCTGTTCCCTTATAAATGTAATTGTTTTGATTAAGTAAATCTTTAAATAACCAATTATCAGAACCATAATTTATAAGCTCTATTTTTATATGACCTTTTGAAGGATATGAACTATAATTAACAACAATCAAAAGATAATTATCATTAATCCACCATAAATATGAGATCAGATTTTTATAGGAATTATCATTGGAATCTATGGGGATTATATTACAAATAGACCATTTGGCATTAACGAAATTTTTCCCTGGTATGATTCTAAGTAGATTCTGATAAAAATGTAGAATATTTTGTTCTATATCTTCAGTTTGTCGTCTGCCCAATTGTACAGGAAGTCTAATTTTAAAACCTTCTATTTGTCCTTCATGTATTAAACGAGCTCCAGGTAATGTCATTGCTATTACGGCTGCTGCACAACTGCGTTTCTCACCAAATTTGGTTATTGCTCTTTGTTCATCATGGTTCTCTATAAATCGGACAAGCTTTTTTTGATAATTCCAATCAGCTTCAAGATGTTTTTTTATATTCTGAACATTTTCGTGAGATAAATGGTCATATAACTGTTTATCATAACAAAAATCAAACCCTTGGTGTTGAAGTTCCCATTCCATATCCCAGTAAACTTCAGCGATAAACAAGAACTGAGGAAACTTTTCCTTAACTGCTGGGATGACAACTTCCCAGAATTCTTTTTCAGGTATTTCTCCTGCTTTATTTCCCCATGTTCTACTGAATATCTTATTTGTCATTAGCATCGCCATATCACAGCGAACAAAATCGCACAGTTCAGCTATAGTCAATAAAGTGCTAATTGTCTTTTGTCGTGCTTCTTCCGAGAAAGCATTTATTTGGATAGTGTCTGTCCATCCAGAAAAATTAGGATCCTTACCGTGTGCGAAGACTTTTCCTGAAAGACTAAAAAAATCAGATGGATGATTCATAAGATCATCCAATGTTCCTTCAATAAAAAGGTTAGATTCTAATGTCCAGAGAGAGTCTCTTGAAACGTGATTAGGAACATAATCAAGTATTAATCGTATTCCTCGGGCATCTAACTGCTTTCGGACCTTTTTTAAACCATCAATTCCCCCAAGGTGGCTATCGACATGATAGTAATAAATGGCATATGGTGAGCCTACTACATCATCTTCTCCAAACTCATGCAAAGCTTTATGAAATTCCTTCTGTAAATCTGGACGTTCGAGAGCAATTTTTTTACTAGCAGGACTTCTTTCCCACACTCCCATTAACCAGATAGCGTCGAACATACTAATTTCTTTATTAAAAACTTCATCTGGGATATTTTGTAAAGTAATAGGAGAATTATATCTTTCCGATAATGATCTAAGCCAAGGCCATGTATTAATTTCATAGATTTTTGGGTTTTTAATCCATTCTGAATGTTCAATTGGCATTTTCCTATTTATCTCAGCATTATTTAGTTAAATTTATAGAAATATTATGGATTGGTTTGTTTACTAAATGAATACATATAAATTTATTTATATTCATAATTATAATAGAAAAAATAATATATATTTTGGTTAAAAATGAGTGAAGAGAAGGAAGCTCTACGGAAGCTAATAATGTTAATATCTGACTTACGTGCAAAGGATGAAGAACGCTATGAAGCCCATGTTAATTTCATGAATGAAACTATCAAGATGATTAGCGCTATTGAATCTCAGATGAATAAGCATTGGAGTACTGTTTTAGAATCTTTAAATGATTTGAATGAGAGTATAAGCGCAAATTTAGATTCATTACTTACTGGAATTAACCCAAAAGGATTACGAGAAACCTCAAAATCATTAAAAGAAATAATGGATACAATGAATAAGAGTGTGCAAACTATGAATTTAGAAAAAGTTATGAGTGAATTAAAAGGATTGAAAGCGGGAGGTATTGCTTACGCACCCACTCAATCAGTAGCACCAGTACAACCAGAACCTATTTCCGCATCTACAGGTATAAATATAGCCCCCACAGGTCTCAAAACTCCAGTAACAACTAAAGCAAAAGAGGATTCACAATGGGTGGATCCTCATGAAAAGGCAAAAAAAGAAGAAGAAGATCAACACCTACTCAAACCTTCAGATTTCTTTGGTACATGAAGCATCATAATAATTTATCGAGTAAGTATATCCATAAAAGGAGCTAATTTCATTTTAAGATCTTCTACATTTTCTCCTATTTTCTTAAACCGAACTATAATGGCAGGTTTCCTAAGTTCATTTCTAATTTTGTTTTTCAGTAATTCATAACAGTTTGAATAGTTGGTATGACAATCAAGTACTTGATTGAAAATTACACCATTAAATTTCCATTTTTTAGAGTAATCTAAATATGAATTAACTAATGCATGGCAGTTCTTTAAACAATGAATTCCCTTATTAGAAGCATTCAAAAGAAAGGAAGCATAATCCGAGATTGGATCTGAATCCTTAGAAACAGGAATCTCTTCTAATAATCCTAATATATCCCAATCTGCATAAATAGTTCTTCCTCCATATCTATGAATGATTTCATGAATTTCTGGTTCCCATCCATTAAAAATTGGTGAAACGAGTAATCGAGGAGTGTTTGAAACATCCATACCTATACCCTTCTTTACTCGTTCTCTCATTTCTTTCACCAGTTGACTCATATTTTCTAGATATCTTTGGGCATTAGAATTATAATCTTGGAATGAGATAGTTAAAAGACCTAAAATCTCTGCAAATGTGGCAGGATTACAAGGATAAAAATCCGAAAAACTTATTTCATGTAAAATTGTTTTATAATATCTTTTTACCTGATTACCAATGCGAAATTGTTTTTTCAGGCTATTATCTGTAATTATATTCCCAGTAACGCTTTCTAACTCGTCAATTGCTTTGTTTATACTATCCTTAATAAACTCTAAAGATTTTTCTTGATTTTCAGATTCACCCGACGGAAGTTCTACCCAAATTTGGTTTGGAATTATCGTTTTTAATGATTCTGAATATTTATTCCACTCACTACACCTTATTTTAAATTTTAAAGTAGCATCTATATTTTCATGTTGAGATTTATGCATTCCATAAATTGCATTTACCCCATAACACAAATTGGGAGGTTTTTCATCAATTACTCCTAAATCGTACATTGCGTTGTATTTTTGATTTATTGTACTCAATACATCATTTATAATTGTATCAACAATTTTTAGAAAATCTAATTGACGAGCTATTCCTAAGAGATTGGTTGTTATATTCCACCCAAATAAACTTTTCGCTGTATTGAGCGCGAGCAAATATAAATTAATTTTAAATTTCTCCATCCGAATTGGAAAAACAGGAATAGAATCTGCGGCATAAATTAAGTCTGGAAAACCTAAAGCGACTGAAATTAGTTTCTTTTTTTCTTTCGTCTTTTTCTTCATTAAATATTCTCTCCCAGTCAGAAAATTATAAGCAATCTTCAACACTGAGGTGAAACTTACTACATCATCAGCGTATACACTCATTATAATATATACCGCATTTATTTCAAATTACAATATGAAACTCTAAAATACACATTTAAAAATTAATCATAAAAGCGTATTAAAATTTATGAGAAATAAAAGATATACTCGAATTTTTGAAATTTTTATGTGAATAGAATAAACTTATAACTTAAAAGAGCCGATTTAAAGAAATGTCAAAATTTTACAATTATTTACCGAAAAAATTAAATATATTGATTTATATTAATGAATTAGAATTAAAAATGATTTGATATCAATTTACCGGAATTGTTCCTTTAAATTAGTTTGAATATAAAATAAAATATTCAAATAGAACCAAAATATAAAGTTAATTGTTTTTATCTGGGAAATTTTGGGTTTTTTTAATTAAATTAGTCAATTTAAAGGTTAAATTTAAAATAATTAAAAAAATTCCGCGAAGAAAGTTGTTAAATTAAATTCAAATAATATTGTAAAAAATTATAGATAATGGAATGAATAAAAACGAAAATTTTTTAAAACGAGTATATGAACTCGTTTCAGAGATGAAACTCCCCTTAATAGATGAGAGGGTACAAGATAATGAAACGGACTGATAATTCTTTTATTTTTTCCATTATCTCTATTAAAATCTGAATGAATTAGGAAAATTGGTATTTCT
>JBHLOJ010000047.1:4639-11301 GCA_048940605.1 Promethearchaeota archaeon | reverse complement strand
GAAACGGACTGATAATTCTTTTATTTTTTCCATTATCTCTATTAAAATCTGAATGAATTAGGAAAATTGGTATTTCTAACTTCAGTAATAAATAATAAAATATGATTAAAGAAAAAAATGATTGAAATGAGTAGATATTATTGTACAAAATGTAAAAAACATCATCACAGAGGTAATATTTATAGAGAGCATTTAAAATTTAAAAAAAAGGATAAATGTACGAAAACTGTTGATTATGAAAATATAAAGATTAATTTTGAATCTCTTAGACCAATTGCAAGACGACAACTTAATAGGTTGCTCAAGAAAATAGATACAACAGGGAATCATGAGATTTATAAAATGGAAATTATTAAGTTAATAAAAAATGAAAGGAGGAATTAAATTTGGAAGATATTAAAGATTCTTATGGAGCTAATGAATCGGATGGTGAAGTAAATTATAAAATAAATAATATTGTTGCAACTGTAAACATAAACCTTACAGGAAAGATAGATCTTATAAAAGTCGCACGAAAATTTAAGGATGCTGAATACTTTCCAGAAAGATTCCCTGGTTTAATTTTAAGACAGGAAAATCCTCGTGCAACTTTTTTAATTTTCTCAACAGGGAAAATGGTAATTACGGGACTTGAAGTAATTGAAAATGCTCAAATTGCAGTTGCTATCTTATTCAAGAAGATGAAGAAAATTGGGATTAAATTACCTGAACCTCAAATAATTATTCAAAATATTGTAGCAAATGGAAATTTACACACCTTATTAAATTTGAATAAAGCAGTTATCTTATTAGAATATGCAATGTATGAACCTGAAATATTTCCAGGATTAATTTATAATATGAAAGATCCACGCGCAGTATTCCTGTTATTTTCAACTGGTAAATTTGTATGTACAGGGATTAAAGATAAGAATGTTATAGAAGAAGCAATTTCTAAGCTACAGCAAGTAATCAATAAGCTTGAGATAACAAGCGAAAAATTTATAGAATTTAAAGAGGAAGAGCTAATATTTTTATAAATTAATTAATTTTATTTAATGAGATTTTGAATTAAAATGGTTGAATTTTGTACTAATTGTGAAGGAATAATGCTTCCTTCAAGAGAGAAAAATAAAAAAGTTCTTGTTTGTCAGTTATGTGGAAAAACTAAACCTTTAGATGCGGACATAATAGAATCTTATACATTTATTACAGAAATAGAACATCCTAAAGGGGAAGAATTCAAAAATTCAGAAAAAATGAAGCATTGGAAAAAAGATTTTAACAGAAAATAATAAATAGATGATAAATTTGACGAACAGAAGAGAAGTAAAGAATAGGAAAACCTCTAAATACAAAAACTTAAAACTTGACATTGTATCAAGAATAAAAAAACGTTCCAGAAAAAAAAATGTTTTAAATGAAATATCAAAAGATATTGGAAAAATCAGACTAGAACCTGAGAATTTGATATTAATAGAATATATTGATAAAAAAATATCAAATTTAGAAGACCATATTAATGAGTAATCTTATAGATAACAGGTAAGAATAATTTAATTATCTCTATTTAATGCTTTTTTCAAAATATAACTTGTAGATTCTGGATAAAATTGTGAATAATCTAATAATTTCTTTTCAGAACTTCCGTTCAACAGTTTAGAGAGCTCAATTATTATTCTGTTCTCATTCTTTTGATTATATTCCCATAAATAAACTAAATCCAAAATCGTTTTTTCAAGATCTGAATATTTAATCTTTCCATTTATGATTCCAAAATCAAAGAGAACATTTTTAAAGCTTAAAAACCGAAATTTTTTTCCTACAATTTTTACTGGCTTATTTTTTAAAATTCGGTCATTTATTAAATAACAAAAATCAGCTTGATGTTCATAATCGATATTCATTAATTCCAATGCAGTATAAAGTCCATAATACCAATTTTTAACATTTTTCTCTTTTAATGCTAGTGCTACAAGTTCCAGAATTGGATATTTCAGTACATTCTGCCTTATTTCATCATCGGTTTTCACATAATAAATATCATCTAAGATTTTAACCAAATATTTACGAGAAATTAAATAATTACTAATAATCCTATAATTATAATATAACTCTTTACAATAATTTCTTAATTCTTCGGAAGTTATGAATTGTTTATTATCTTGTCTAATATTGTTTAAAACTCTATTCATACATCAATCCTAATGATGTGGTTAAATTTTTCTAAAAAAAAATCTCATCAGAGATATTTATACTTAAGATACTATAATTTTTATGTCTTATCGTAAAAAATTAGAAAAATTTTATATTTAATAAATAAAGAGTAAAAAAGCTTTCATATAAATTTAAAATTCAAAATATATCACGTAAATCATTAATTGGTTCAAAATTCCAATCAAATTTAGTTTTTTAATATCCAGTTTTTAGATTGACATCAATAAATTATTGAAAATTATATTTGAATATTAGTATATTCACTAAATTCTAAGTTTTAGTCAGTTTTTCTTACTAAAATTTGTTTCGATGCGTGGATAATTTTAATTTTAGGCAATTCTTGGATCTTTCTAATAAGTACAATTTGGCTTTTAATAGTATTCCAATTCGAATTAGCTCTTTGAGAAATATCGCTTATTGTATGATATTTGCCATCGTCTAAAGCCTTATAAATATTTTCTACTATTTTCCATGTGGTCTTCCTTTGATTCTGACTTATGGAAATATTATGTCGCCTTTTAACTAAATTTGTATTATAAATAGAAAATTATACTCCTTAATATATATAAATTATATATAAAACTATATAAATTTACTTATTTTATAGACAATTCTCTTTAATTAAAAGATTATCTATTTAAATAAATAGTATAATTATTTTTATTTAAATAATCATCATACTTAAATATCAATTAATTCTATAATTATATAGTGTTGATTATGTATATTTGTATAACCATTCAGAAATGTGCAAATATGCCTATTTTTAAATTACAGAAATCGGCTTGTGGCAATCCAATAGGTCGATTTTGTGAATAATTGAGAAATAACACTACAAAAACTCCTTATTGGAGGTAATTTTATGATAAAAACTAATAATCATATCAAAAAAGAAAAAAGAGAAAAAATTTTAACGGCATGTATCGGTCAATGCGTACATGTAGCAGGAACCTATAATTTTATGAATATAGCAACCCAATTAGGGTTTGAATGCATGTTTTTAGGTCCTGCAATACCAAATTCTGTGATTATTAATAAACTAAAAATGTTTAAACCAGCTATTTTAGGGCTTAGTTATCGATTAACGCCCTCTACTCTTAGACCAATACTTCAACAGTTTAAACATGAATATTTAGAATTGAAAGATAAACCTCAGCAACTATTTTTTGCAGGTACTCCGGAAGTAGTTAGAGTTGCTAAAGAGTTTAATCTATTCCATGAGTACTTTATCGGAGGAGAATCAAAGCATAAAATAATCTCGATTTTAAGAAAGGATTTAGCAGCTCCGGAAGAAAAGATAAAGGTTCCTTTTGATTTAATTTCTCGGTTAAGATGGAAAAAGCCCTTTCCTGTAATAAGAGCCCATTTTGGATTACCGACTATGGAAGATACTTTAAATGGGATAAAGAAAATTGCAGATGCCGAGATATTAGATATAATCTCAATCGCTCCTGATCAGAATACTCAAGCTAATTATTTCCACCCTGAGAATCAGGTTAAAGAGTTATCTGGGGCAGGTGGGGTACCTATCAGGACAAGAGAAGACTTTTTGGAGTTACATAAAGCAAGATTAACAGGAAATTATCCAATGTTAAGAATTTATGCAGGAACTCGTGATTTTATAAAGTTAGCTGAATTATATAGAGATACTATTCATAATGCTTGGGCAGCCATCCCCATTTTTTGGTTTAATCAAATGGATGGAAGAGGTCAATTATCGTTAAAAGAATCCATAAAACAACATTTAGAAGCGATAAAATGGCATGGTGATAAGCACATCCCCGTTGAAATCAATGATTCTCATCACTGGAGCTTAAGAGATGCTCCAGATGCTATTGCCGTAGCTGATATGTATCTAAGCGGGATAATAGCCAAAAAATTAGGGGTGAAACATTTTATCGCCCAATATATGTTTAATACACCACCTTCAAGTTCACTTGACATGGATTTAGCTAAGATTCTAGCAAAAAATGAATTGCTACATACTTTAACTGATAAAAAATTTTCATTAATTAAACAGGTTAGGACGGGATTAGCCAGTTTTCCATTGGATTTAAGTAGAGCTAAAGGTCAATTGGCAACAGCAACTATAGTTCAACTTGCACTAAAACCAGATATTGTTCATGTAGTTAGTTATTCAGAAGCCGCTCATGCTGCTCTTCCAGAAGATGTAATTGAAAGTTGTAAAATTGTTGAACAAGTTATAAATGGGATTTATTCAAGTGAAATTAATGTAGTAAATGATAAAATAATAAAAAGAAAAGAAGAATTAATTAAACAGGCGAAATGGATAATTGAATCAATACCAATCCTAGCTAAGAATAGAGAGGAACTTCAAAATCCATATATTAATTATAAGGTTTTAAATCGTCTCGTAAAATATGGAATATTTGATGCGCCTCATTTAGTAAATAATAAATATGCTCAAGGTAAAATTAGAACTAAAATAATCAATGGTGGGTGCTACTCCTGGGATGATTCAAGACAGAAAAAATATGATGAAATACAAAGAGTTAAGGATATTATCATTAATCTCCAAGATTTAAAATTGATTAATTTAATAAATAAAAGAGAAAAAACAATATTTGGGGTGATAGATAAATGAAGTTTTGTGTAGTAGGAGCAGGAAATGGTGGTCGTGCATTTGCTGCTTATCTTTCTTCCAGAGGACATAAAGTGAATCTCTATAATCGTTCATTTTCAAGAATCGTGGATATAAAGAAGAAAGGTGGAATTAAAGTATATGGAGAAATAAAAGGATTTTTTCGATGTAATTTGGTTACACAAAATTTGAAATCAGCAATAAGAGGTGTTGATGTAATTTTAATAGTTGTCCCTGCTTCCGCACATAAAGAAATTGCTGATAAAATAGCAAATTATCTTTCTCCTGATCAAATAATCCTATTAAATCCTGGAAGAACTTTTGGTGCCGTAGAATTTCGACGAACAATTGAAAAAAAAGGTTTCTCATCTCCTATTTTCGCTGCCGAAACTCAAACATTAATTTTTACATCAAGACAACTAAAAAAGAACGGTGTAAAGATCCTTAGAATTAAAGATACTGTCGACATTGCTGCATTTCCTGAAAAAGATACATTCTTTGTATATGACACCTTAAAAGATATATTTCCTCAATTAAATCCCGTAGATGATTATCTTGAAATGACATTAAGTAATATTGGGATGTTATTACATCCAACAATTTCATTATTAAATGCTGGTGGCATGGATTGTGGAAAAGAATTTAACTTTTATGCAGAAGGAGCAACACCTCGAACTTGTGAAGTCCTTGAAGTGATTCAAAATGAATTGAATAAAATAATTGAAATTTTAGGATTGAAACAATTAAGATTTTGTGATTGGGCAAACAATTCTTATGGTGTTAAAAAAAGGAGTATCTATAATGCAATTCAAAATATAAGAGCATATAAAAATATAAGAGCACCAAAACACTTAATTACCAGATACTTTACTGAAGATGTGCCGACTGGACTTGTACCTGTTGCTTCATTGGCAAAATTTTTAGGAGTTGATACACCGATTATTAACTCTATAATAAATATATCCTCAATTTTATGCGGAATCAACTTTAAAAATGAGGGTAGAACTATTAAGAAATTAGGAATTACGAATTTAATTAAAAAGAGAATAGAAAATAAACAAAATTTAGAAAAATTGGAAGAAATCTCTATAAAAATTTAATTTTATATCTATTCATTTTCAATTTTAGGAATCTTTATTGATGATATGATTATTTAATAGGTTTCATCTTTAATTTTAGATGGTATTTCTTTAACTTGACATGCAAGTTCTTTCCCTAATTTTTCTCCTTTTTCTAGTTGATTAGTTGTGGGATGACCTCTAAATGTCAGTGGTTCAAGAATATCCCAATGCATATTCTCAACTAAATTATTAAATTCTTTTTGAGCTCCACCACTCCATCCATAAGAACCGAAAAAGATGATCTTTTTATACCAAATATGCTTTTTTTTTAAGAGTTCCATGAAATATTTCATTGGAGGAAACATACCATATTCATAAGTAGGAGTCCCAATAACCAATCCTGCTGATTTAAATGCATCAGAAAGAATAAATGAAGCATCTTCATTAGGAACTCGATGAACATTAACTGGAACACCTTCACTTGAAATTCCTTTTAAAATAGCGTTTAACATAGATTCAGTATTTCCATACATACTCCCCCAAACTACACATATTTCAGGTTCGGCAAAATTTTTATTATAATTAGCATAACGAAGGTATTTTTTTATAATAACATTTGGTTTACTTCGCCAGATCAAGCCATGAGATGGAGCAATCATATTTATATCAAGAGAAGATAATGATTCAATTGCCCTAATTACATTTGGAGAAAACGTGGCAATGATATTGGCATAATATCTTAACATTTCACTTTCCCAATAAGGTTTGTCTGCATCAGAAGTTTCATCATCAAAAATACTTCC
>JBHLOJ010000047.1:0-4539 GCA_048940605.1 Promethearchaeota archaeon | reverse complement strand
TTGGCATAATATCTTAACATTTCACTTTCCCAATAAGGTTTGTCTGCATCAGAAGTTTCATCATCAAAAATACTTCCTTGATGAACGCCAAATGAACCAAATGCATCCCCAGAAAATAAAATTTTAGAATCTGGTTCAAAAGAGGCCATAGTTTCGGGCCAATGGACATGTGGAATTTCAATAAATTCTAATGTTTTACCATTACCAAGATCTATTGAATCTCCTGTTTTTACAGTAATTATATTATTCTTTATTCCATAAAATGCATCCAATAAAGCCGTACCCTTTTCTGTGGTAACAATTCGAGATTTAGGAGCAATAGAACGAAGAATATAGGTAAAGCCAGTATGATCTGGTTCAAGATGATTAAGAACAATATAATCAATATCTTTAGTTGATATCGAAAGAGAGTTTAAATTTTCCAAAAGAGTCATAGATGCGCCACCCCATTCCCTTACTAATTCTATAACAGCAACCTTATCCGCTTTTATAACGTAAGAATTCAGAGCTACTCCATTGGGGATTGGCCAAATGCCTTCAAATAAATCTTCAGTATGCACATTTGCACCAATCCAATATATATTTTCTGCTAATTTTGTTGCCTGCATCTCTCTCAATTGTTAAATCATTTAAAATTTTAATAAAACATCAATATATTCCCAAATTAAAAAGGATTACTCTTTATTTTTCAAGGAAAAATAGAAAATATAAATTATAACTTCTAATTTGAAGTATAAATTTTCACTATCAAAAGAATCATCTCCAGTTTACGATTTTGGATCAGAATGATCATATATGGTTTTTACCCCTGTAAAAACACAACCATATAAAATTCTCAATTATTTCTTGCCCTATCATCCTTGTTTTGTTAGCAATCCGTTCATCAAATAGGCTTGGATGAAAGTAATATGGATTATGGGTCTCTGGGTGGAATTGAAGGGCGAAAATTGGTTTATCGTTATGTTTCATATACTGAACCATTTTATACCCTACCGTTCTAGAAGTACTGAGGATGTCGAAATTTTTTTGGATTTTACAATCATTTGGAGAAACAAAATCAAGGTGATGCACATTTACAGGGATATTTTTTTGAGTTATTAATTCGTCGGTTTTGTCAATTAATATGAAAATTATTCTTCCTTCTAAACCAAGAATTCTCATCCTACAAACTTGAGCACCAAAGGCATAGGCTACTAAATGAAATCCAAAACATAACGCAAGGATTGGAATTTGATTTTTATTCAGAATTAAAGTTAATTGTGAGTTAAATTTCCTTTTTAATCTCTCATCATAGTAAAAACTAGAAACATTCAATTCAGAACCTGATAGAATTATTCCGAGATAATCTTCTGCCTTTTCTAACTTAAATTGAGTAAAATGAATTATTTCAAGCTCCAATTCCGCTATACAATCTTTTATGATGCCTTCAATCCTTGCTATACGATCTGTTGGAAAACCTCGGGAATAATTGTCTATAAGAAGTATTTTGTTTTGTTTTTCATTTTCAGATAACTTATTTTCAACCATTTGTTTCATCTAACTACTTATGCAAATTTTTTAGTTAATATTTCAAAAGGATAATACGTAAAAGCATCTAATTCTATTCCATTTTCTAGTACTACTTTCACTAGAATTCTATGGTATAGTTCTCCTTCTCCCTCTATTATATCGATTTGAGATAGAAGAGAATGATCTACACCATAATATACTTCCCCTCTAACCTTAGAAGAATCATCTCGAATAATAAATGGAAATCCCAAAGAAGGAGGTGTTACTTTCCTATAATTGAATAGAATGGCTTTTTCATACTTTAATCCTCTAAGGATATAATTTCGACTCTGCCCATGTTGTAATGTTCCATAGACAAAAAGCTTGTAAAATTTATTCTTTTTTTCCATATTTACCTCAATTTCCTTTTAACAAGTTAACGAAAGAAATCACCAAACAATCTATCAAGTAAAGATTCTGATTCAGATTGTACTCTTAAGACATGATCATTTTCTTTTAATGGTATTTTGAGATTTTGAACAACAAGATTATTAATTACTTTTATTCCCGTGAAATTGGTCACCATTCCATTTATATCATTATAAGTAAAGTTATACTTTGCTTCCAATGTTCCTCGGACCTGCGTCCCACTAGCAATTTTATAACGATTTCCCTTCCTGTCAGTTACAATTCTTGGATCTACTAATTCTATCATTACATAGGTTCGACCTTGTTGTCTTAGTTTTTCAATTTTTCTAGATTGGTATTCAATTTCGAGTTCTTTCTGAGATACATCAGTTTGAAGTTTTCTAGTTGGAAGATTTTTAATTTTTACGCCCAAATAATTCTGATATTTTTCAATTTCTTTTATCCAAATGGAGACACTGTCTTCCAATGATTGTTTTATACTATTTGGTCTCTGGAGAATTGCTTTTGTTCCATTTGCTATGGCATTTTCAATATTTATCTTATGATATGGATCCTGTAAAATCTCTCCTGTTCTCTGAAGTTTAATAGCATGAAGCGTGGAAGCGCAACAAAGATTTGCGATATCAAGTAAATCTTCAGTGTTGTATTGCACATCTACTATTCGAACCTCTATACGATTTCTGGAAGGCAATTCATCATTATCATCACTAATATTCGTAAAAGGACCTCTGGGAGTGATATCAACAAGACGTTCCCCTCGACTATTAGTAATAACTTTTTTAGAAAACTCGTCTTTTTCAAATCCAATCTTTAGTTTATATCTCATACGACCATAGTATCTCATTGGAACTAAAGTTGGTCGATTTTCTGGAATTTCGATAACTGCAAAACCGTTTGATTTAAGGACTGTACTATTAGCACATCTATTGCTGGCAATATTATTTAAATTTCCCTTATATATACGAGAATTTGCTGTGATACCTATTATTTCTGGAAGATAATTCCAAAGATAATTATAAACCACCTTCATTTCTTCAGGAGTCATCAAACCACCTTCTCTTTGAACAGATACATTAATATGAGTTCCACAGATTGGATTTGGATCACTCTGTACTGGATGTAGACTTTGAGCAAGTATTTTAACACCCAACTGTTTCGCTGCATCTGTTAATAATTTTCTTCCTTCTCTTACAGCTTGATTTAATGATTCTGGAGGTAAGGGTAAAGTAACATATTCTATTTGTGAAGGTGAAGGTTCTGCATCTAAACCGCGTATTCTGACTTGAAGTGAGCTAAGAAAATTTTGATCTCTTTCGAGAATTTCTGCTGATTTCACCATTATATCATCTGCAACTTTTGCTAAAGTACCATTTTTTTTTATGATTAGGAATTCTTCCTCAATACCACATAAAACTTGGTAATTCTCATAAGGATCCTGTTCTAATTCTTTTGTTTTTTGGTGAAATAACATATTAGACTCGATCTATCTTATTTGATTATATTAACACAGTAAATTATTAAAGAATTATTTAAAGATAATTCAATCTTTGAATAATAAAAAGAACATTAGAACAACAAATTATCTCAAATTATATGAATAATAGCGAAGATTCATATATTAAAATTTTATCAATGCTAAAGGAAGTTGTATAAAAATTAATATTAATTAAGATATAATCGATATGAATAAGTTTTAGGTGGTATTAATTCAAAAAAATGAAATAAAAAACCAAATAGCTAATCTTAAGAAACAAATTACTCAAATAAATAAAGAATATTCTAGTAAAACAATTGATATTGAAGAAGAAATTAAGAATAAATATAATTATAAGATTAAAGAACTACAAATAAATTTTCAAGACGAATTAGCAAATCTAGATTTAATCAATGATCAAATTAATACCTTGAAAGAAAAAGAAAAAAATGTTCAAATTAAACTAAAATCAATTAGTAAAGAGATTACAAATACCTTAGATCTAAGAGATCAGACTATAAGATCTGAGATAAACAAATCAAAAAAAAGAAAGAAGAAACAAATCAAGGAAATTAATGAAAGAATAAAAGTATTAAAAAAGAAATTATAAAATTTTACATTAAAACGCTCTAATCAGAAATATAATTATAATTCTAATTAAACATTTCCATGAATGCTCCTAAACGAGTCTTAACTTGCTCAACATTTTCGCCCATTTTATTGAAATTTACTGCAATACTTGGTATTTCTAACTCCCGACGAAGTTTTTCTTTTAACATTGTATAACAATTTGAAATCGAATGACATCCAAATACTTGAATAAAAATGAGCCCATCAGCATTTAAATTCCTAGCTAACCTAACATAAGAGTCTGTTAAGGTATTATTATCGCATCCTATACCAATTTGATTAGCATCCATTAAAAATTGGGCATATGCTTCGATAGGATCCGCTCGATTTGAGATTGGTATATCTTCTAAAAATCGTAAGAGATCCCAATCTCCATATAATACTCTTCCTCCCAGTTCATAAATTATCTCATGAGTTTTTGGTTCCCACCCACCAAACATTGGTGTGATAAGAATTTTGGGCATTTTTGAAACTTCCATACCAATTCCTTTTGTAATTCTCCCTTTCATTTCATTTAA
>JBHLOJ010000159.1:0-5669 GCA_048940605.1 Promethearchaeota archaeon | reverse complement strand
TTAATCAATCAAATGGAAATGATATTGCATTTGCTAACGATTCTGATTGGTTAGATCATGAAATAGAATTTTTTAATCAATCTTATAGCAGTACTCATGCTAAGTTGATAGCGTGGGTTCGTATTCCAAGTCTTTCGACTTCATTTAATACAACAATATATATGTATTATGGGAATGCTACGATGAGTTCTCGACAAAATCCAACAGGTGTATGGGATCATTCTTATCGAGGAGTATGGCATCTTTCAGAATTAAGTGGATCTGCCAGAGATTCCACTTCTTTTGATACTTCAGGGACAGTCGCATCAACCGTTAATAGGGGAGAAATTGGAAAGGTCGATGGAGCATACAATTGTTCCGATAATGGATATATTAATTTTGGTGATCCATCTGATGACCATTTTGACATGGGTACAGGGAGTTTTACAGTTAGTTTTTGGATGAATATTGACGATATTAGTGGAACCTATCAATTACCTATATATAAAGGTGCTACAACTGAATTTGATGACGGATATGATTTTGAAACAGATGTGGACGCAACAAGACTCGCTTTTCGTATCTGTGAGGGGACAAATCTGGTTGAATCATCTTCTTTGTCCATCGATTTCGGTATATGGACATATGTTACTGGCGTTGTTAATAGAACATCTAATAGGATCTATCTTTTCAAAAATGGTTTACAAGTAGATATTGGAGTAAGTATAACAAGTGTTGGTGACATTGATAATGATTTAAATTTGGTTGCCTCAGATGGTCCCTCACTGGAAATAAATGGAGCATTAGATGAAATAAGAATATGTAATATATCACGCTCAGCAGACTGGATACTTACAGAATATAACAACCAACATACCCCAGAATCTTTTTTCACTTTAAACATAGAAATACCTGTAGATATAATTCCCCCAACCTATTCAAATCTTGAGGAAAGCTCAGATCCATTAGATCTGGGTGAAACGGAAGTTATTCAGATAAATGTGTCTGATCCATCAGGGATTCTTGAAGTAAAGATCGAATTTGAAGGTGACAATTATTCAATGAATAATATTGGTGGGGATACATGGCAATACGATTCTTGGGCTCCCACCATCATTGGTAACTATAGTTATATCATTTATATGATTGATAATTTATATAATTTGAATTCCACTTCAGGTTCAATCGAAGTAATTGATATCACACCCCCTATTTGTTCAGATCCTATTGAAAGTTCAGATCCATTAGAACTGGGTGAAACGGAAGTTATTCAGATAAATGTGTCTGATCCCGCAGGGATTCTTGAAGTAAAGATCGAATTTGAAGGTGACAATTATTCAATGAATTATATTGGTGGAGATACATGGCAATACGATTCATGGACACCAAATAACTGGATTTTCTATGAATATAGAATTTATGTTGAAGATAATAATAGTAATTGGAAAGTTATTATCAATAACATCACAGTTATTGACACGATTATCCCTCCAGCACCTATATTAACTAATGCTCCTAGTGGGGACAATATAGTATTTGATTGGTTTGATGGAGAGGATGCTTCAGGAATTGCTTATTATATATTAATAATTGATAATGAAACTGACCCGTCAATAACCCCAGGATATATTTATAGATTTAACATAACTAATGAAGGAAATGAGAGTAGTTATTTCGAATTAAATGCTACTCTTCCGTCAGGCAAGTATCATTATTTTTTAACTCAAGTAGATGGGGCAGGACATGAAAGCCCTTATACAAAGGGTAGTTTCTCGATTAATTTAAATCCAAATAACAATGAATTTCCGATTTATTTAATTCTTGCTGTGATTCTAATAAGTGTGGCTGGTTCTATTACTGGAATTACAATAGTAAGGAAAAAATCACATAAAAAAATTAGTCCACCACGCAAAAAAGTACCTTTAAAATTAATCTTAGCTCATATTGCTAAGATATCATCCCAAGAACCAATATCTTATCAAAAAGATCAAATTCAATCTTCTCGTGAAGAATTATTTGAGAAAGTAGATTTAGAAATTGATATCGATGAGATTAAAAGCTTAGGAGAAGAATTATTCAATGAGGGCGCTTATTTAGAGGCAATCAAGCAATTTCAAAGTGCGAAGGAAATTCTCTTAAAGCAGGGGAAAAATAAAGAAGTAGCATTATTTTCGGATCTAATTGCGGGAATTGAAGGTTTAATTGATGAACGAGAAAAAAGATTAGAAATTTTGGAAAAAGAAAAAATTAATGGAGATTCCGTAAAAGTATTTGAACTATATTATGATATAATTGAAATATCAAAAAAATTAAGAGATTTTGATGCTATAAATATGTTCCAATCAGAATTATATCAATTTTTTCAAACGAGAAAATTCAAATTAATTGATATTGAGAATCATAGATTCGAATTAGAGAAAAAAGCAGATTCTTTCTCAAATAATGGTTATTTTGAAATGGCTGCTCAAATATATGGAAAATGTGAGGAAATCTCCCAGTTTTTAGTAAAATTAGAAATAGAAGAAGAAATTGCAAATGTTGAGAAATTTAAAAATAAAAAAAATGAAAATTTAGAAAAATTTTCTTAAAATATAATTTTAAGGTAAAAGGACCATGAAAAAAGTACCAGGGACTTTATATCACTTTGGCATTACAAATTCTAAAAATAGTTCTCTAGGAATTAACATTTGGTATAGGAGTGAGTTAGTTTTTGAGAAAACTGGGATATTAAAGGAAGAAATTATTCATACGTTGCAGAGCTTTTTCGAAAGTAAAAATTTAACCTTACCAAGTAATAGGTTATCATGGATCGTAAAAGAAGAATTAAGTGATTTATCTCCTACAAGTGATATTACTTTTATTGAAGGCACTGTATCTGAAATACTAGGAGAAATTCAAAAAAAACCTTCAGAAAATTTAAAAAAAATAGTTCTGATGGGACTTTCGAATGCTGGAAAAACCTGCATTTATGAACGAGTATTTGAAGGAAAAAAACCTTGGGAATTAATGCAATCTACGGCAACAAAAGGAATTGATTATAAAAATTACGAAGTTGGTAATTTAACAAAACCAATGATATGGGATTTGGGAGGACAGCAACAATATCTTGATGAATATCATGGTCCTTTAAGAAAGAGCATATTTCAAAAGGCAGCTGTATTACTATATATTATTGATGCTGCAGATTCTGACCGTTTTGAAAATGCTCGGGTTGAATTTGAATGGAGTGTAAACCAAATCTTATCATACAATCAAAATCCAGTAATAAATGTATTTTTTCATAAAATTGATCTTATTCACGATAAAGATGCTTTAATCTCTTATTTAAAGAATTTTTTATCCCAGAATATATCTTACAAAATAAATTATTATTCAACCTCAGTTTTCGATGAATCCTTATTTACTGCATGGAGTGGAATTATTCGAGATATATCACCTAAATCAATTTTCATTACTTCAATATTAAAGTCATTGAAGGATCAAGAAGGTGTAAAAGACGCATTGTTAATTGAAAAAACGACTGGGCTTGCATGTGGTTCAACATTGAATGGATCTGATGAGGAGATTGTTATCGGTATGGTTTCCTTATTAATAGTAACATGCGATCGGGTTACAAAGAATATGAAATTACAAAATTTTAAAGAATTTAAGTTAAGAACGACATCTAACTATTTATTATTATCTGATGTTACTTCAGATTTAATGCTTGTAATTATTTTAGATTCATCAGCTTTTGATGATAATAGATTAAAAGAAATTGAAGAAGTAGGCAAGGAAGTTGGGATGCAAATTAGAGATTTATGGAAAGGGTAAGAGGTAGATTGAAAAATGCCACGAGGAATTTTTTTGCTTATACATGATGAGATAAGAGGACCAGAGATTAAATGCTCTTATTACACAAATCCAGTCAATTTAAGTAAAGAATTCATTTCAAAATTGTATATGTCCCATGCTGGTTTTGACTCTTCTAGCCATATAGAAATAAAATTTGAAAACTATCGGAGTGTTTCATGTTTCACTGGTAATCTAGATCGTAGAAGTCAAAAAGAAGGTATATTAGGTATTATATTCGAAGAAAATGAAGAATTTAGTAATCTAGACTTGTTTTTACAAAGAAATTTATATTATATTATAGATAATCCAAATGACAAAACGATGCAGGAAGTATTTTCAAATCAATTACTTAATTTTCTTGAGTTGACCAGACTTTTTAAAAAGGTAGAAATTGAAGGAATTCCGGAACTTTACCTGATAAACGGAAATAGTGAATATAAGTATAATTTATTAAGGATTGGTGATTCTAGTATTTCAGTTCCAGAGATGACTGCCCTTTATAAAAAAATCGTCGATATCCAAAAAATTCCTTCCTACTATTATGAAAAGTTAAATTTAGAAGAAACTGGAAACACATTTTTAGTTTTAAAGAGCGAAGAACCCGATAAAACTATTAAGAGGGTAATTTCAACTTTACAATATTATTTAGAAAGATTCTATTATTATTCATTAGAAATTCTAGCTTTATTACTATTACCCTCAGTTATAAAAATAGTACCTGTAAAACTACAAATCTCAAAAAATTACTCTAATAAAACGAAATCCTTTATTCAAAACTTACAAAAATCGAGTAATTATCGGGATGAATTTAATAAGGTAATCACAAATCTAATTGAAGGAAATATCTATATTGCCCCATCTTTATAATTTTTAGTTATTAATTTTACTTTTTTTATCAAATCTCTAAAAAGCATAGCTCCCATACCAAAATTTACTCTTTTAGAAAAAATTAAAACAAAAATATCTTTTGTATTTAATATTTTAATATACTCAGAGAAGATTTTTTCCTGGTTCTTCACTTCAATATACATTTTTGTCATAGCTTGGAGTTCTTTTTCATTCCGAAACTCGAATTCTTTAATTATATTAAATAATAGGTTTGATGGAATTGAGACATATATTACCTTCCCTTTATCGGTAAAAATGGCAGCCCCTAAAATGTCCCTATCGTCAATACTTTCTCTAAGAACATTAATTATATCTTTATAGAATGGAAAAGTAAGAAAATGGATTATATCTTCGTCCTCTTCTTCTAAAATTTCTCTATCATTATTTTTTAAAAATTCTATTTTATGAAATTCATCATCTATAAATTGATATCTTTTAATAACAAAAGACTTATCAATGAGCACTTGAAAGCTGTGCTCACAAATCATTCCTTTGGGAATGTTAATTTGTGTAAGATTTTGAGTTTGATTTATAATGTTGATCGGAATTTTCAAACTCTTTAACATATCACATTTAGGGCATTGAATTTTAACATAATTGAATAATATCTTTTGAGAGGTACTTACTTCTCCTATCCTAGTTTCTTTATTATCAGTAGGTTGTGCTTCATTCAAAGTTAACTTGGTTTGAACAACCTGAATTAATGAAGTGGTATCAAAATATCCTTTTTTAGTCTTTTCAAGTTCTTGTTTCAGTTTTATATTTTCTAATCGTAAAAAACTTAATTTATTTTTTAATTCTCGATTTTTTTCTTCCAAATCTTTTAATTGAATATTTAATAATGAAACTCCATGTGTGTTGTTTTTTTTAGATAAAGATTCTTCAATCTCCATAATCATATTTTCAAGGTAATCTATTTTATCAAGATATTCACTTATTTCTTTGTTCTTTAATAGTAATTCTGATTT
>JBHLOJ010000046.1:7887-24816 GCA_048940605.1 Promethearchaeota archaeon | reverse complement strand
AAGAAAATTGTTTTAACTTACGGGACTTTTGACTTATTACATAAAGGTCACATTCGTCTATTAAAACGTGCAAAAGATTTAGGAGATTATCTCATAGTAGGTCTGTCAACGGATGAATTCAATGAAATAAAGCATAAAAAAGCGGTTTATCCGTACGAGGACAGAAAATTAATTATTGAATCCATAAAATTTGTAGATAAGGTAATACCTGAAAAAACATGGGAACAAAAAATAGACGATGTAAAGAGATATAATGTGGATATATTCGTTATTGGGAACGATTGGGAAGGAGAGTTCGATTTTCTTAAAAAATATTGTGAAGTTGTATATTTGGAAAGAACAAAAGCTATCTCCCGTACAGAAATCATAGAAATGATTAAGAAAGATTTTTAAGATCTATACCTTTTTTGTCAATAATTAGTGAAATATCTCTCTATTAGTTATTTAGGATTAAGAGAATTTCAAAAAAATTATATTTGTTATGAAATTTCAATATATCATATCTAGATTTGTTAAAATCTTTTTATTGATATATCTAAAAGAAAGCAAATAATTATTTAAATTAACCAAATAAAAGAAATTTAAAAGTTTCTAAAAAGATTAACATGACGTCTCAAAATTTCAAAGAATTCAAGCGAATAACTCAGGAAAAAAAATTGGAAGACAAAAAAAGAAGAAATGATTGGTGGCATTTTCCTTTTACTTTTATATCTAAATATATAACATGGATTCTAGTGAAAACACCTATTACTGCAAATTTTGTAACAATATCTGGTTGTATCATTGGTTTGCTTGGATTATTATTTATAGGATTTGGAAACAGCTTTTTGATTATTGTTGGTTTTATTTTGCTATACGTATATTATCTAAGTGATGAAATTGATGGGGAAGTTGCAAGATATAAAAAACTAGTGTCATTAAAGGGAATTTATTACGATCAAGTGTGTCATTTTATCTTTCTAGGATGTTTTTTCACTTCATTTGGTTTCAATATTTATAGAGTTAACTCAGAATTCCTATATATAATATTAGGTTTTCTTGGATCACTATTTATATTAGGAATAAGAACGGTTCGTAAGATAGCTGTCGTAACTTCTACAAAGAGCGAGGCAAAAGAGATTGTTAATCAAAAAGAAGAAACCAGCCAATCAGAATCCTCAAAAAACTTTTTCAAGCTAATAAAAAAAATATTGCTTAATCTTGTCAATGCTTTTAGTCATACTCATCTAATTACAACAACATTTTTTATAGGAAACATATATTTTATATATACTGGTCATTTTCAGATATTAGAAATCATAATGATAAGTTATTTCGTTTTTATGTCTATTGTTTTTTTATCATTCATTGTATTCAAATCTAGAAGCATCACTAAAGATGTCATTGCCATTCAAAAATCTATGGAAAAATAGCAAGGAAATTAAGATTTCTGAATATAGTATGCCAATAAATAACAAACCCAAAGTTGGGATTTTTACTAAACCAATAGATCAAGGAACTAGTGGAAGTGGTAGTCATTTAAGGCAACTAGTTAATCATGTACTAGATATTAATGATAAATTTAACATAATTTTAATACACCATTCTAAGAATAATAAGGAGATTTATAAAAGAACTGATGAATTGATTATTCCTAAAAATCCAATTATCGCATCCTTCAAACTTAAAAAAGAAAATTTTGACATACTCCATTTTTCTCCCCTAACGATATTATCTCCTGTGTGGTTAAAAAAACCGAAAAAGATTGCTACTATTCATGGAGGTGGTGCATATGAGCTATATTATTCCCGTAATCTTAGTATAATAAAGAAGTTACATGCTAGAACAATTAGACCTTATTATGCACGAAAATTGGAATATATTTTTACAGTTTCTCGTATTACTAAAAGACAGATTATAAACTATTACCGAGTAAATAAAGATAAAATCTGGCTCACATATAACGCTGTAGATGATGATTTCAAGGTATATAAAAAGAAACCAATAGAAATAAAAAGCAAATATGGAATAGATTCTCCCTTTATTTTTCATTTAAGTAGATTTAGTATACGAAAGAATCCTTGGACACTATTAAAAGCATTTCAGATTCTAAAAAACAAAAAGCAATCAATAAAATTAGTTTTGGGAGGAAGTGGATGGAACAATAAAGAGGTTATTGAATACTCTAGAAAGCACAATATGCTCAAAGATATTATATTTACTGGTTTTATGCCTAGAAATGATTATATTGGTCTTTTAAATTTGGCAGAAGTTTTTGTCTTTCCTTCTTTTTTTGAAGGTTTTGGTATGCCTAATTTAGAAGCTATGGCTTGTGGTTGCCCTGTTATTACCTCAAATGCTTTTGCTATTCCTGAAATTGTAGGAGATGCGGCATTAATTTTAAAAAATAATTCAGATCATGATGAATTAGCAAGTAAAATGTTAGAAGTGCTAGAAAATGATGATTTGCGTATGAATTTAATAAGAAAAGGATTAGAACGTGTTAAGTTATATTCTTGGAAGGAAAGCGCCCAAACGGTTTTAAATGTTTATGACAAATGTTTAAAGCATTAAAGAAGTTGAAAATTAGAGGATTTAATTAGTTGATCTTTTTAAATTTATATTTTCTTACTGTTTTAAATCTCTTGTTCTATGAGAGGGGATTAAGTTTTTATCCCTTCAAAAACTTTCTTTATGAAAATAGTATTTCTCAAAAAAAAATTATAAAGGTACCCAAATGAACATTTTTTGGATAATAATTGATGGAATCTGTAATTATGAACGACCTGATTTACATGGTTTGCTTCCTGTCCTTAATAAATTAAAAAATAATAAAGAAGGTTTTTATTTTGAAAACGCAATTTCTCAATGCCCCTCAACAAACTTATCTCTTCTTTCATTTTTAACTGGACGATTCCCTTATTATTTAATTCCTGATTATTATCGTTCAATTGAGAAACTCCCCAGTTTTAAAAATAACAATATTTCCCCTTTAAAGAAAGCTAATTACAATATTCAATCAATAATATTTGGAAGAGAACAAGCAAATATTACTAAAAAAATTCTCAATCCCTATTACACTAAAAATCTTTATCCGGGAGATCATTGGTTAGATGCTAAGGAAGTTCATCATATTTTCATCCAAAAAATGAAATATTTTTTACCTAAAGAAAATAATTTTTTTCTATTATTTTTCAGAGCAAGTGACCCTCAAACTGACTTGTATTTAAACAAAACTATTGATTATTTTAAAAATAAAGGTTTATGGGACAATTCCATTTTCATTTTTAGTTCTGATCATGGTTATTATGATCAGAATTTATATAAAAAGAGGAAAATAATGCATTTCGATGATATTCACCACTCTTCAATGCAACCAATTTTATTTATGAAAATTCCATCAGATTTAACAAGAGCAAAACCAAGAACAATTGAAACTCAAGTTTATTTAATTGATGTTATGGAGACTATTCTTGATTATTTAAATGTTGAAGCAACTCACGAGAGAGAATCAATTTCTTTCAAGAATTTGATTGAGGGAGATATAGATGTTAATAAAGATAGAAAAATAAGAGGAGACTGTTATTTAATGTTTCAAACGATTAAAAAAACAATGATCACCAAAGATGAGTGGAAAGTTTTAAATATTAATGGAGACTTTACCCTATATAATCTAAAGGAAGATCCTTTAGAAAGAGTAGATATAAAGAATTCTTCTCCAAAAATCTTTAATGAATTGTTTCGATTCTATTTAAATACTGAAAAGAAAGCTTATGAAATATTAAAGAATACTTTAAACGACATTTATAATCAAAGTTCCTTAGCTTCTCTCGAGTCTGAGAACATCTTAATTCCAAACCAATTCCCTCCTCAACTAGTAATGTTCCTTAAGGAAAATCTAAAAATAAAAAACAAAATTATAAAATTATCTGATATTAACACTCTCAATTCCATTAAAAATCACAGCTTGATTACGATTTTAATCTATAATAGAATGACTGGTTATGGATTAAAAAAATTGCGAAGGAAATACCGAAAATACACGAAAAAATTCGTAATATTAGATACAGAATTAAATGATGTATCATATCAAATTAAAAATACGGGTTATTTGAAATTTGTTATAAACTCACTAATCGAACGAAGAAAATTGTTACTGCAAAGATGGAAGGAAATTCTGGTTTGGATCTTGTACTTCCCCTTATATTTTAATAAGCATATAAGAAAATTTTACAAATAACTAATTCTCATTTTTCTCTAAGAGATTCAATTTAATTAAAATTAATTAAAAAAAAATTTAATTTAAAAAAAAAATTTCTTTTAATACTCCTAAGATTTTTAATACATTATTGAAAAAGAATGATGATATAATTGAGTTTGGGTATATAATAGTTTGTATACCTAATAATAAGATTAAAATCCAATCAGATTACCTAAATAAGATTTCATAAATCCATATCTAATAAAGATATTTGTTGAAACTTAAAATTATAAAAGTTTATATAGGTAAGTGTACTTTTAAAGTTATCTAGCTTTTCATAAAATAATATGCCGACACGAAAATATACAGATCCTGAAAAAATTAAGAAGATCTATAAGAGTGTTAAAAAAATCGGATATAAAAAGACATCTGAAAAATTCAATGAGCATATTTCGCTTCTAGAACGAATTGTAAGAAGATATGAGGAAAATATGGATGTAAGAAAAATGAAAGTAATTATTATAGCTGCAGGTCCAAGTACAAGATTAAGACCTTTAACTGAATATAAACCAAAATGTTTATTAGAAATTGAAGGAAAAAGCATTCTTGAACGGACTTTGGATATCTTTAAAAATTATGGTCTTGATGATTTTGTAATTATTCGAGGATATCAAAAAGAAACAATTGATTTACCAAATATTACATATTATGATAATGATGATTTTTATAACAATAATATTCTCGAATCCTTGTTTTATGCTGAGGAGGCAATGAAAGATGGATTTATTTTCACCTATTCGGATATCTTGTATAGTAAAAATGTCGTTAAAAAACTATTGGATTCACCTCATGATTTTAGTTTTATCATAGATACTGACTGGAGGAAAAGATATGAAGAACGCACGAAACATCCTACAGACGAAGCTGAATTAGCTATTGTAGAACACGGGAAAATAACACATCTATCAAAATTTTATAATCCAGATGTAGCATATGGAGAATTCATAGGACTTGGTAAATTTACAAAAAAAGGTGCAGAAATCTTAATCCGCAATTACAACCGTGCGAAATACAATAAAACTTGTAAATTCGAGGGAAGATTTCACGATGCAACGACAATGCAAAAAGCATACTTGACAGATATGCTTGAAGAACTTATTTTCCGAGGATATTCGATGCATTCAGTTGATATTCAGGGAGAATGGGTAGAAATGGATACAGATGAAGATTATGAATATGCTAAAGAATTAATAAAAAATGGAAAAATATAACATAAAATTTTTTAAGTGAAATAAAATGAGTGAAAATCTAAATTCTAGTAGTGAAGCTGAGGTCAAGAAAACTTTTAAATCATGGAGAATGCGTATATTTTTTACAGTTTGGATTACATACATGATTTACTATATTGGCCGTACAAATATTTCAATTGCACAACCCTTTATTATGGATGAATTCGGAATTGAAAAAGCAGTCATGGGTCTCATTGGTTCAGTTTTTTTTCTTGCTTATGCATTTGGTCAATTTGTTAATGGATTTTTAGGTGATAAAATAGGTGCAAGACGTTTTATTACAATAGGATTGATAATTTCTTCCATCATCAATCTATTTATGGGATTTGCTTTTGATTTTATCTGGGTTGCATTTTTACTATGGGGTTTGAACGGATATTTTCAATCAATGGGATGGGCTCCTTCTGTAAAAACTATTGCAAACTGGCATCGGGCTGAAGAAAGAGGGAAGTGGTCAAGTAGACTTGCTACCTCATATTTACTTGGGGGTGTTGTATCATGGATAATCGCAATATTCATAACTGAAAACCTCAATTTAGATTGGCGGTTCTCTTTTATTTTTCCTGGTATAATTATGTTATTAATGGCGATTCACTTTTTTATCCGTGTTCGAAATGCTCCCGAAGAATGTGGTCTACCAACTATTGAAGAAGAATTTGAGGGCAAAATGGAATTGGGTGATTGTAGAGAAGATGAGTTTGTAGGTTTTAAATACACTGTCAAAACTGTTTTCTTTACAAGAACCGTTCTTTTTGCTTCTTTTGGTTTATTTTGTTTAAATATGGTTAGATATGGATTAACAAATTGGCTTCCAACTTTACTCAGTGAGGAAATAACTAGTGCTGATAAATTTGCTGTATGGAAAGCTATATTCTACCCCATTGGAGGTTCAATTGGAGTTCTTGTAGGTGCATGGATTTCTGATAAATTCGTTGATAAAAGAAGAATACCTGTAATATGTAGTTTTTTTATATTATTATCCATAACATTATTGATATATACCTTACTTCCCCCGCTTGACATGGTTTTTGGAATTCCTGTATTGGTATTAATTGGGATTTTGAATTTTGCGCCACATGCACTTCTAGTTTCTACAATACCTATGGAATTTGGAACAAGAAAAGCAGCATCTGCTGCGACGGGATTTATCGATGGTTGGGGATATATTGGAGCTGCACTTACAGCATTCTTTTCAGGAGCCCTTATTGAGGCTACAGGTTCTTGGGCTGCATACTTACTTTGGATAATCGTAGCATTAATTGGTGGATTAGTTCTATTACTGGATTGGAAGAGTCTTCCAGAAAGAAAAGAGTATTTATAATATTAAATCCAGACAATTTTTTTTTTCTCTATTATAATTTTGAACAATAATCTAAAAGGAAAACCTAATTAATTTTCTATAATTTAAGTAATTGAATTAAATTTAGGTTCAAAGTAATATTCTAACCATTTCACAAACTAAAAAGATACTATATAATTAATGAGATTTAAATATAACTGAATATATGGGTGACAATGATGGAATTAAAAAAAACTAGTGGTATTTTACCATATTTAAGAAGAGGATTGTTAAAAGAATTACTTCAAAAGAAAAAGATTGTTAAAATCATAGAAGCACACAATGGTTTAAGTGCGATAATTGCAAATAATATAAAAGAAATATACCAAGATGAAATCCTTGAATTTGACGGATTTTGGGTTAGTAGTTTTACTGATAGTGCCGCTAAAGGATACCCTGATATCGAAATAGTTGGTTTAGAATCTAGATATGAAACAATTAGACAAATTCTAAAAAGTTCAAATAAGCCATTAATAATCGATGGGGATACTGGTGGAGAGGCTTCGAATTTTGAGTACTTCATTCGTGCTTTAGAAGATATGGGAGTATCAATGGTTATCATTGAAGATAAAAAATTTCCTAAAAGAAACAGTTTAGAAAGCGGGACTATCCAAGATCAAGAGGACCCTGATATTTTTGCTACAAAAATTAAAAGGGGGAAAGAGGTTCAAATCTCTGATGATTTCATGATAGTGGCACGTATTGAAAGTTTGATTTCTGGTTTAGGATTAAAGGATGCTATATATAGAGCTAAAAAATATTTGAAGGCAGGTGCAGATGGGATATTGATTCATTCAAAGCAAAGGGATCCTAAAGAAATTTTAGATTTTGCGAAGGAATATGAAAATTTATCAAGAGATTTAGGTTTCAGAAAACCACTGGTTTGTGTCCCTACCACATACAACACAATTACTGAAGATGAATTAGTAGAACATGGATTTAATATCGTTATATATGCAAATCATTTATTAAGAGCTGCTCATAAAGCAATGAAAGAAACTGCATCAATGATTCTGAGGAACAAAAGAACATTTGAAGCAGAATCAATGTGTAGTCCTGTAAAAGCTGTTTTTAAAGATGTTGGGTTTTTAGATGTTAAAGAAAAAGACTTAAAATATATAAAAGGTCCAACAAAAGTAATAATTGCTGCAGCCGGAAGCGATCCAGAATTCATTATTCCTAAAGGTATGACACCTATAAATGGTAAGCCTGTTATCCAACGACAAATAGAAACCTTAAATAACTGTAAAATTAAAGATATTGTTATTATAAGAGGATATAGAAAAGAAGAGTTCCGTGTCGAGGGTGCAAGATATATTGATAATGATGAGTGGGATAAGTTTTACATTTTATATTCTTTATTCAAAGCTGAAGAGGAAATGGAAGGAGGTTTTATTTTCATATATTCAGATATATTATTTAATGACCAAATAATAAAAAATCTACTCAGTGCAAAAGGAGACATTATTTTAGTTCTTGATAATTCTTATACGTATCATAAACATAAAGTTGATAAAAACCTCGATCTTGTTTTAACAAAGAATAAACCAAGTGAACAAACTAGGGATCTGTATCAATTAGAAAACGAAATTATAAGAATAGGAAGAGGTATTCATATGGACATGGCTGATTATGAATTTACAGGGATCGCTTATTTCTCAGAATATGGTGTTGAAATCATAAGAAAAATATATAATGAATGCAAACTGAGCCATAAGGGTAAATTTCATGAATCAGATTCCTTTGAGAAAGCCTCTTTTATCGATCTTATACAAGAAGTAGTAGATAGAGGATTTAGAGTGGACATTTTAGAAGTACATAAAGGATGGTTTGAGATTCATTCTAAAAAAGATATTGAAATTGCTGAAAGGTTAGTATAACTACTTTTTAACAGAGTGATACGATTATGAATGAATTTATTGGGAACGGTGCAATTAAAAATCTCCAAAAAATTCTCTTAGAAAATAATTATAAAAATATCTTTCTTATTACAGGTAATTCACCATTAGAACTGGAGAATATTGACAAAATTCTAAGATTAATTAAAGATTCATCTCAATTCTTTCACTACAACGATATAGCTCCAACCCCTAATGTTGAGGGTGTGGAAAAAGCCCTAAATTTATTTAATAAAGGATATTTCGATTTGATTATTGCCATGGGAGGAGGTTCCGTCTTAGATATTGGTAAATGTGTATCCGTTTTTTCTGCAAACAAAGGAAAAATTCAAGATTTTCTTTTAAAGAATAGAGATATAGAAAAAAAAGGAATTCCTTTAGTTTTAATTCCCACAACAGCTGGAACGGGAAGTGAAGCAACTCATTTTGCTGTAATTTTTATTAAAAAAACAAAGTATTCATTAACAAGTGATAAATACATACCTGCTAATTATGTAATTATAGATCCAGAATTAACATATAGCCTTCCAAAAAATGTGACCGCATATACAGGTATGGACGCATTAAGTCAAGCAATTGAATCATATTGGAATATTTATTCTACAAGAGATTCAAAAAAATATGCAAGGAAAGCAATAAAACTAATAATGAACAATTTATTAAAAGCTGTTCATAATCCGGATAAAGAATCTAGATACAATATGGCAATAGCTGCGAATTATGCAGGTAAAGCAATAAATATAACAAAGACTACTGCATGTCATGCTATTTCATATCCTATTACTTCATATTTTAACGTTCCTCATGGTCAAGCTGTTGCTTTGACTTTACCTTCTATGATTGTATTTAATTCAGAAGTTAATAACAATGATGTATTAGATATACGTGGATGTGATTATGTAAAAGAAACGATGAAAGAGTTGATCACTTTACTAGGAACCTCAACATTTATCGAAGCAAAAGAAAAGATAACTAAAATCATTAAAAATATTGGACTAGAGACAACATTATCAAAATTAGGAATAAAAACTCAAGAGGAAATTGAAATTTTAATAAAGCACGGATTTAATCCAGAGAGGGTTAAAAATAATCCCCGATTATTAACAGAAACTCACCTAAGAACGATTCTAGAGGAGATTAGATGAAAGTTATAATATTGAATGCTGGAATAGGTAAAAGATTAGCACCATTAACTAATAAAATACCAAAATGTCTTATTAAAATAAGTAATAATAATACAATATTAGATCATCAGTTAAAGAATATAATCAAACTGGGTTTTGAAGATTTCATTATCCCTACAGGTCCTTTTGAGGATCAAATTATAAATCACATTGATAAAAATTATCCTAATATCAATGTACAGTATGTTAACAATCCGGTTTATGATAAGACTAACTATATTTATTCTTTATATTTAACTAAAGATGTTATCAATGATGATGTCCTATACTCTCATGGAGATTTAATCTTTTCAGAAAACTTAGTAAAATTATTACTTAACTCAAAAGATAGTGATTGTGTTTTGGTCAATAAGGAAATCCCTGCTCCATTAAAAGATTTTAAGGCACAAATATTAGACGATAGAATAAACAAGATTGGAGTAAATCTTTTTGGAAAAAATACTGCTTTCTTAGCGCCTTTATATAAATTGTCCAGGAATTTCATGAAAAGATGGTTAGCACATATCGATACTTTTATAAAAAATAAAAAGCTAAACTGCTATGCTGAAGACGCATTAAATGAAATATTAGATACACTTCTCCTTAAACCCTGCTACTTTAATGAATTCTGTGTTGAAATTGATGATCATGAAGATTTAGAAGGTGTAAGGAGCTATCTAAATAAAAATTAAGTAAAAGAGTTAGATGAAAAATGATAAATTGTCGGGAATTTATTGAACTTTTAATTAACCATGGTCTTACCTTTTTCACAGGTATACCTGATTCGACCTTTAAAGAATTGATAAAATATATATCGGTAAATGATATTAAGGGAATTACAAATAATGTTGTATGTAATGAATGTGAAGCTATTGCTTTAGCCTCAGGATATCATCTTGCTACAAATAAGGTTGGAATTGTATATATGCAAAATTCTGGGCTAGGGAAAGCTGTTAATCCCCTTACATCTTTATGTGACCCTGCGGTCTATTCAATTCCAATTCTCCTGATGATTGGATGGCGTGGAGAACCAGGAAAAACGGATGCTCCTCAACATAAAAAAATGGGTGAAATTACGTTATCACTATTAGACACACTTCAGATACCATATGTTATTCTAGACTCTGATTTGGATATTGTTGAAAGAAATTTAATTGAAGCAATGGATTATTTTGATAAACAAAAAGGACCATTTGCTTTTATTATTCGTCGTAATTTCTTTAAAGAATATGAAATAGGAAAGGAGCCATTAAGGAAATACTCATTAACTACAAATAAAACAATAAAATTGATTATGGATAATCTAGAAAACAATGAAATAATTATTTCTACTACTGGATATATTTCAAGAGAAGTATTTGAATATAGAGAATTCAAAAAATTAGATCATTATAATAGTTTCTACAACATTGGTGCTATGGGATCTGCTAGCTCTGTCGGATTGGGTATAGCACTTCAAAAACCTTATAGAAGAATAATAATTTTTGACGGTGATGGTGCAGCAATTATGCAGATGGGTGCTTTTACCACGATTGGGTACAATTCTCCATCCAATTTTGTTCATATAATATTTGATAATGAGGCTCATGAATCTACAGGAGGTCAACCTACAAATTCCCGAACAGTAAATTTTTCTAAAATTGCGAAAGCAAGTAATTATAAATCAACGTTTTTTATTCAAACAAAGAAAGAATTATTGAATTGCATCGAGCAAATTAAAAATGGGCAAGGACCAATTTTAGTTCACATTAAAATCAATCTATCTGATAATAGAGATCTAAAAAGACCAAGTAAACTTCCAAAAGAATATAAAGAAGAATTCATGAAGAATTTAACAAATTGAGAAAAATCTATTTAATTATATATTAAAAAATTTCAGTTATATGAATGTTTTTATAGGATATGAGATTTTTTATGATAAAATTTAACCTAAATTTGCTTTAATGGATTATAGATAAATGAGTCAATCGAAACAAAAAATAAACAAATTTCTCTTTTTCCTTCGTTCTAGAATAAATTTATTCATCTTTTTAGTTTCTATGATCTCTCTTATGTTTGTTTTTTTGAAGCTAATTGAATTTAATGAATTTGTTGGGATCTCGAATTTAGTTGGTCTTAATATTATATTCCAGTTCATAGTAATTATTAGTTCAATCATTGTTATACTTTTTTTACCATCATATCCCATTTTTTTCATAATTCTAAAAAGAGAGATATTTACTTATTTAGAAAAACTAGGACTGACAATTGTTGTAAATTCTGCTTTCTTCATATTTCTAGGTTATTTCGGATATTGGCTTGGGATTTCAATATCAGGTTTTTTATTCTTCTTTGGGATTTTGATTACTTTTGTAATAATTGTATGTTATATTGGCTTTTTTGAATTTAAAAAGGAGACTTACGTGTTTTTTAAACCAAAGGATTATTTAATAGATAATAGTGAGAAACGAGATGAGTTTTCATTCTTAAATTACCTTAAAAATAAAATACCTTTAAATTCATTATTACTTATTGCTTTTATATCCCTAATTTGTATTTTCAATATAACTAAATTTAGTATCTTTCCTGGAACTGACCCATGGCTTCACATTCTTAATAGTAGAATAATAACTGAAGAGAATATTCTTCCACTTAAGGGATACCATGGAACGATGGGTATTAGTATTTTTGGAGCAGTGATCAATTTTTTTTCAGGAATAAATCATTTATTGATTCCGAAATATTTTATAATTTATACCTTCTTTCTTTCAGCTATTCTATTCTATAGTATTTCTGTGAGAATTTTCAAAAGGAAAAATCTAGCTATTTTTAGTGTTTTCATTATTGAGTTTTCTTCCTTAGGATTTTCTAATATGATGCTTCAATATTGGCCTTCAGGATCCGCATTAATAAAGTGTTTAGCAATATTTCTTATTCTCTATATTAGATTGGAGAAATTCATTCAATTCGAACGCCCAACTAAAAGTGAGATACTTACAAATATCCTTTTATTCTATTTCTTAACTACTTTGATCTTTATAAGTGCTGTACTCACGCATATTATTACATCTATAATTTTTTTATTTTCATTTTTGTGGTTGTATTTGATTTATTTCTTAAATGATCGTAGAAGGGGAATTGATTTTATCTTTTTATGTGGTCTAGCAGGGATTTTCATGATTTTAAATTCTTTTGGGATTGGGAGCGGTCATTATTGGTTTTTCATCCCATTTAATCTCTCTTGGTATTATTTACTATTAATAGGTGCTGCGGGATGTATAGCAGGAGGAATTTTATTATGGAAAATACAAAAATCTATCAGTTTTACTAAAGGTAGATTTAAGCCGACAATTACAGGAAGAACTAACAAATATTTCAAAAAGATTGAAGATAAAATAATTATTCCTCTTATTCTCAGTGTTTTAATTGTTACAACCATTAGTCTATTGATTGTAGATCTGATTTGGATTGATTTAACAGTTGCTGACATGTTTTATGTAACTGAAATCGTACTGCTTAGTCTTTTTGCTATATGGGGTCTGATAGTCTATCAAAAAAAACCAAGAGGAAAACTACTATTTATTTGGGGCATAGGTTTGTTTCTCCTACTGAGTGTGGGATTTATTTTCAATGTTCTAATATTAAGCAATATGATTTGGCAGAGAATTTTATATCTAATCCCCCCAATTATAGTAATTGGATTTATTTCGTATATTTATAAAATTATTAGACTAAAGAGGATTGGAACATTTCGTATGAAATTTATAATTCTCTTAGTTATAATTTTCTCATTATTAACCACTTACTTTTATGAATCTGTCAGTTTTGAAGTATTTACTCTAAAAAGAAGAGATACAAGTCCAATCCAATGGTATTCGAATCACACTTCAAATAAGAATGTTTTAATTACTGAATTCGGATGGGGTAATGTATTTAAATATTATTTATATAATAATTCAAATGGAACTCTTGCTTATGAAGGAAATTTCTACAATCTAAAATACGAACTTGATTTATTTCCCCCTGATAATCATTTCTACGAAAATGGGACTAATATATTGAAACAAATTAAGGAAGATTATAACACAGATGTTTATATTATTTTTTCGGATACTTATATTATTAATAAAGGTTTTGAGTTATTTGGAAAATTATCAATAGATGAATTAGAAGAATATTACAATCTTGATTATTTAAATAAAATCTGTTCTTCTAGAACAGAGCGAGGAGCGGAAACTCCTATATATTGGGTTATTTAAAAATTTCGTAATCTCCGGGAAATAAATCATCCAATTTTTCTCGTAAAATCCGTCCTTTATCCCCTTCAATCTTTATTAATTTTGGTAATTTCCCTGATTGACCTATTTTATCTTCTCTACTAATAAAAGTACCTATAATTCCATCAATATCATCAGCAATGTCTAATCCTTTTTTTATTGATTTCTCAACATCTTTACCCTTTACTGAATTTGCTACTTTGGTTGCTGCAGCATCAGCTAAAGCAGCGTTTGTAGCAAAAATTGTGACAGCATCAGCTTGCCCAAAACTAATAGCATGCCCAATAGTTGCAGAGCTGGTACCAATTCCAATTGGACAATCTTTTTTTTCTATTAAAAATCCAATATTTAAATTCAATTCGTTATTTCCAGCATAAAGAGCAATATTCATAGGTTTTATTGAATCTATTGCAATTTCTCCCCCATTTTCAACTAAGGCAATATTAGCTTCAACAAAATCTGATTGATCTTTCTCATTTCTATTTTTCATAACTTCTAACATGAGATCGGCTAGGGCTCCCGCAACAGCTGCCATTGGACCTACATCACAGATATATGAGGAAACAGCCATCAGTTTAATAACTCTTATATCTGTATTCACTTTAATGGGCGTCAATGAAGTCAAAAATTGGTTATTTTTTAACGCATATTTCTCTAAATTTCTCCTATGGAAATAAAAGATTTTTTTTGCTTTTAATATGGCACTTTTGGATTCTGAAATGATAGTTATATCAGATTCTTTTTCTGTAAAACGTGTTTTATATACTTTCAATTTGAGTATTTTTTTATTTCATCAATATCTAAGTAATATAATGAGATTAATAACAAATAAATATAAATAAATTGGGTTTCATTATTTAATCAAAAATAAAAATACTAAATTATGAGTCAGATTAATTACGAGGAAATTATCGCACAGTTAAAATCCGAATTAAATGCTGAATGTGCTATAGCAAATAAATATGGAGTTATATTAGGAACAAAGATTAAAGAATTTTCTAAGGGAAAAGTTATTCCACAAAAAATTCTTTCGCTAATTTCAAATTCACAAGAGATTGCCAATGAATTAAATTTGGAGAAGATAAACTCATTTGCTCTCGAAGCCCAAGAAAATAATTATTTGTTTTCATTTTCAGAAAAATTAATTCTCATTTCAAAACTAGATTTAAATGTTAATTTGGCCAAATTTATGCCAAGTATAGGTGTTTTTTTGAAAAAATTAAGTGAAAGCTCGGAAGATGAGGAAATTAAAGAATTTTCTATGTTTAATTTTGCAAAGGAGTTAACAAAAATAGAAGATACTCTAAAAGAAGAGGAAATTAAAAAGGATAAATATTCAATTATAAAAGATTTAGTAAAGTACGTCTCTAGCTAATCTTTAAAATTTTATGTTAAATTTCGTTGGTGAATCATTATACTAAGGCAAGTTTTCGTATATAAAGGGGAGGAACTTCTTTATTACCGTCATTTTGGTAAGGCCCTAAAACCTGAAGCTTTAGATTATCTTATATCAGAAATCATGCAAGAAGAAGCTGCCAGAGGAGAAGATAGATTAGAATTCCATGATTATTATAAATTTAGAGTATCATATATAACGCAAAAAAGTGTTGGAATAATTGTTTTATTTGTTACTGGTTTAACAGACAAATTTGATAATATTAAAAAGGAATTAGTAAAATGTAGGAAAGAATTTGTTAATTTATTTGAGGAGATTTTGCAACATCGTTTTGATGCTAAAACTTTCGAAGTGTTTGATCCAATAGTAGATACGATCCATAAAAATCTACGACCCAAGATATCCTTGATTGGATTTTCTGGAGTAGGAAAAACAACCATAACTAAACTGATAAGAGCAGAAGAGATACCAATGCAACATATACCTACAATTACAGGTGATATTGCAACTGTAAGAATAGGAAAATTACATTTTCATTTATGGGATTTTGCGGGACAAGAACAATTCAGTTATCTTTGGAATAATTTTATTAAAGGTAGTGATGCAGCTCTTTTAATCACTGACTCAACCTTAGAAAATGTTGAAAAAAGTAAGTTTTTCTTAGAATTAATAAAAGAACAATCCCCAAATGCTCACACAGCAGTAATTGGGAACAAACAAGATTTAAAAGGAGCTATTAGTCCTACCGAAATTGAAAGGATTTTAGGATTAAAGTCATACTCTATGATCGCAAAGGATCCTGAAAATCGGGATAAAATGATCCAGATTATTGCTGACATATTGGAAATGAGCGCAGAGGTTTCTCCTTTGTTAAAACCTCTTTTAGAGCGAGATAAATTGATAGAAGAAGCCACAGGAGCATTAAAAAGTGCGGATTTCGAAAAAGCTGCATTCTTATTTGACAAAATTAGTTATTTATGTGTAGAATTAGGTGATGATTCATTAGGGAAGGAATTTTTTGAGAAATCACAAAAAATTAAAAGCATGCTTGAACAAGTGGGAGCTCCTCAACCAACACCCGCTTTTCAAATAGAAACTGATAGAACTAAACAAACTAAAATTTCAAAAAGCCCAGCACCCCCTATAGAAGTTGCTAAACCGGAGCCTAAAATACCAATCGAAAAATCGGAAAGAGCCCAGCCCCCTTCACCTCAACTTCCTCCTTCAAGACCAATAACAGAACAAAATATAGTAATGGAATCAGATTCAATTAATAATAAAGGAGGCTTGAAACTAAATCCCGAAGACTTTATGGTAAAAATTAAACCTAAAACTATAGGAGCTGTACCGAAAGATGCTAGATCTAAATTAAAAACTTCCGCATTTGGTCATGTTAAAAATATACCTG